>CALMTA010000190.1 GCA_937872505.1 uncultured Neisseriaceae bacterium
AACCCATACTAAGCTTTCTTTATCTGAAGATTTTTCATTATTATTAGCTATCGTCAAAGTTGATGTTCTAGCAGCAGTATTAGTAGCTACTTTATAAGAGTTTTTATTCTGAAATGGTTGAAAAGCAGTTGCCGGTTTTACTTTATTCTCACTACTTTCTAATGAACCTAATTGTGGCTCTTCATCAGCATCGCCTTGTCTTGTAACATTTTTTGAAATACCTGCTACAGTATCTTGTTTCAAGTAATTTGGTATTAAAGTAACATTTTCTATTGGAGCCGCATGTTCTCTTGCTGCACAAGCAAATAAAAATCCACTCATAATATATATACTTAATTTTTTTATATTCATTCAACTCTCCTCATAATAAATCAACCTGTAACTGCCTCAACTATGTGCATTTGATTAAAATCAGTTGGTAACATTCCTAATGGAGTAATTGACACTTTATTTTGTTTTAAAAAAACTTCAATATCTGTTCCCATTTCAGCCTCTGCAGGATCTGAAGACTGCCCCTGCCAATATATAATATTCCCTCGTGGTGTGACCTGCTTTATTAATGGTTGATGTAACGGTCTTAAACCTAATTTAGTAGTTTCATAACCCGCTATTTGACTGTATAGTTTGTTAGGAATATTTTCATTCCACAAAAAAATATCTTCTAAAAGCGATGTTTTTTCTTCTATGCGTTCAACCAAATCAACTACTACTTTTGCTGCAGAATCTAAATTATTAAAAGTTGGTCCAGAAGTTGAACATGCTAAACTAGATATTCTATGGATTGCCCCCTCTCTTGCAGCACCAACTTTTCCTGAATATAAAACATCTTCCCCTATATTCTCTCCCATATTAATTCCGGCAATTACTAATTCTGGATAGTTTTTTATATCCCCATAAACTACATGTAATCCTAAGCGAACACTATCGGCTGGAGTCCCTGTAACATAATACACTCTTTCATTTACTTTAGTAATAGAAATTGGTGAATAAACAGCTATTGATTGCCCAGCTCCACTTGAATTAAGTTCAGGAGCTATTAAAATCACATCATGATCTTTTTCTAATAATTTTTGAAATAGAATATTAATTCCATCAGCTCTATAACCATCATCATTAGTTAGTAATATACGCATATCTTCTCCTATCAGGTAATTATTATAGGTTCTATATTTAATTTAATATCATAATTTTTATAAACTTTATCTTGAATTAATTTAGCAAAAGCTAAAATTTCCGCTTGATCTGCTATTGCATGATTTACTAATACCAATGCCTGCTTCTCATATACCCCTACATTACCTTGACGAAATCCTTTTAAACCTAAATTATCTATCAACCAGCCTGCTGAAACTTTAGAATGACTTTCATCATAAGAAAAAATAGGCAAATTTGGGTATTTTTGTTTTAAATTTTCCACTTTATCATTAGATAATATGGGATTATGAAAAAAACTACCCACATTACCAATCACTTTTGGGTCAGGAAGTTTGCTTTGACGTGTTTTAATAATACATTTTCTTAAATCTTTTGCTGTTGGCAAATCTATTTTTTCCATTTGTCTAGCAATATCACCATAGCTTATATTTAATTTCGCTATCATTGATAACCTAAACACAACTGCTGTAACTATATAATTATTATTATTTTTTAAAAAACTATTCCTATATGTAAATTTACATTCTTTATTACTTAATTTAACAAGGGATTTATCTTTTATACTATAAACTTCTACATATTCTATAAAATCTTTAACTTCAACTCCATAAGCACCAATATTTTGAATAGGCGATGCACCAACTGTTCCTGGAATTAAACTTAAATTTTCTAACCCAAACCACCCATTATTAATTGTATAAGAAACGAAATCATCCCATATAACTCCCGCCATAGCTTTAATTAAAACAGTATCATTTTCAGTACTTATTTTTTCTGTACCCGTTAACCTATTATAAATTACAAGTCCGTCATATTCAAGAGGTAATATCATATTACTACCTCCACCTAAAACAAAATAATGCAAATTTTTACTTTTAATAAAGTCAAATATTAAAGGTAATTGATTAACATCCTCTAGCATAGTAAAATATTTAGAATTACTAATAAGGCGCAATGTATTTAGATTTTTTAAGTCTTTATTGCTTTCTATTTTCATAGATTCCTCAAAAGTTATGGTGCCCCCGACAGGAATCGAACCTGTAATTGCCCCTTAGGAGGGGGCCGTTATATCCATTTAACTACGGAGACAAAAAATCAATTTATCTAGCAAGTAATTTAAGAGCCTCTTTAATACCATGACTTACATCAACAATATCTTCTTTTAAATTTTTCATAACTTGATAAATTTCTTTATCATTATAACCTAAACTATTCAATGCATTTATCACATCAAATTTAATATTATTTCCTTGACCTTTAACAACATCTTCTTGATTAACTCCCATAAACTGCATATTGGGTAAATTAAATTTACCTTTTAATTCTAATAACATTCTCTCAGCCATTTTTTTACCAATTCCGGGTGTTTTGCATAAAGTTGAAATATCTCCAATTTGTAGCGCTACTGATAACTCATCAATAGTTAATGTTGATAGTAGAGCTAATGCAATACGCGGCCCTATTCCTGATACCTTAATTAAATTACGAAAACAATCTCTTTTTTGTACAGTTAAAAAGCCATATAAAGAATGTGCATCTTCACGAATAACTAAATGAGTAAATAAAGTGATTTGACTACCTATTGAAGTAAGATCACTACAATCTGACATAGGTAAATCTATCTCATAACCAATACCTGATACATCAATTAAAACTTGAGGCGGCTTAATATAGATTAAATCTCCTTTAATTCTTCCTATCATTTATTATTCTCCTCAACTAAAATGTAGCAATTATAGAATTTTTATAAGTTTTTTTTATAAAATCTCTTACTTCCTTAGAATGAATCGCAGTAACTAATTTTTTCATTTTAGGTAAATTTAAACTTTCTTTTCGCACAACAATAATATTTACATATGGGCTGTCTTTTGCTTCAATAAAAATTGCATCTTTTACTGGATTTAAATTGGCATCTAGTGCATAATTTGAGTTAATTACAGCAAAACTTAATTGTTTTGAAATTAAAGCTCGAGGTAGCATTGCTGAGTCTAATTCTTTAATAACAATATTAAATGGATTGGCAATTATATCTGTTTTTGTAGGATAAGACACACCTTTTTTAATTTTAATTAAACCATTTTTTTCTAACAATAATAAAGCTCTGCCTTCATTTGTTGTATCATTTGGTACTCCTATTAATAGTGGGGAATCTTCCCTAACTTTAGCTAATTTATCTAACTTTTTACTTGATACAAATTCCTTGAATTTTTGGTCATTACTTGCATAAAATCCCATTGGCTCGATTTCTACATCAGTTAATTCAACTAAATCAATACCATGCTCCTTATTAAACTGTTGCAAAAATGGGCGATGCTGATAAAAATTGGCATCTAATTGCTTTTGCCAAACTAATAAATTAGGCTGTATGTAATCATTAAATTCAGTAATTACTAAATCTATACCTTGTTTCTTTAAAATGGGTTTAACTTGCTTTAATATTTGTGCCTGTGGTATAGGAGTTGCTCCAATAGTTATAGTTTCATCTGCATAAACAAACTTAATAAAAATAAATAAACTTAAAAATATGTATTTCATAAAACTTAAACCTTAAAATTATCTTTTTTTAATTAACAAACCAATTTTATCACCAATAATTTGTATCAACTGCACTAATACAAGAAGTAATACAACTGTAACTATCATAATATTTGTTTGAAATCTTTGATAACCATAGCGAATTGCTAAATCTCCCAAACCACCGCCTCCTACTACTCCTGCCATTGCTGTATAAGACACTAGTGCAATTGCTGTAACTGTAATACTTGAGATTATATTAGGTAATATTTCCGGCAGTAAAATATTCCAAACAATCTGCCAGGTACTCGCCCCAAAAGACTCTGCCATATTAATAATGCCGGTATCAATTTCTTGCAAAGCATTTTCAATAAGTCTCGCAAAAAAAGGAAAAGCTCCAAATATAAGTGGCAATAATACGCCTTTTGCCCCTAATGATGTTCCTACTATAAAAATAGTAAATGGCATCATCAATATTATTAAAATTATAAATGGCATTGACCTTAAAATATTAATTATAAACGACAATATATTATACGCTAACTTATTTTTTAATAATTTACCGCTACCAGTTAAATAAAGAATTACTCCTATAGGTATACCTATTAAAGAACTAAATAATAACGAAATTCCAAGCATAAAAAGAGTATCGCCTATGGCCTGATAAAATTCGTGATAATCTATACCAGAAATAAATTGATTCATAATGATTAAAAACCAAATATAATATAAAATAAACTAATAAAATCAAAAAACGATTTTAACACAATTTTGCTATAATTAGTTACTCTATCAAACGTCTTTTAAAAAAAATTATAATTTTGAAAGCCAAAAATTAATGATTAAAAAAAGATTAAAAATTGTTTTTGCTGGTACTCCTGAAATAGCAAAAAACATTCTTTCATTTATTATAGAATCTGGATTTACTGTCGATTTAGTTCTTACTAAACCAGATCAACCCTCAGGTCGTGGACAAAAAATATCTTTTTCTGCAGTAAAACAATTTGCTCTTAATCATAATATTCAAATTGAACAACCAATTTCTTTTAAAAAAAATCCTGAAATTATACATAGAATTAAACTTTTAGATCCTGATATTATAATTGTTGTTGCCTATGGATTAATTTTACCAAAAGAATTACTTAATACCCCTAAACTTGGCTGTGTAAATATTCATGTATCACTTTTACCGCGTTGGCGTGGAGCTGCCCCTATTCAAAGAGCTATCATTGCTCAAGATAAAATTAGTGGAGTAACCCTAATGCAAATGAATGAAGGCTTAGATACTGGTGATATTCTTATACAAAAAGAAATACCCATAAAAAATAATGAAACTGCAAAGGAATTAAGTGAACGCTTAAATATTCTTAGCAAAGAAATAATTATAGAATATTTACAAAATTATAACTCAATTAAACCTTATAAACAAAATGAATTGGGAGTAACATACGCTAATAAAATAGAAAAAGAAGAAGCGCGCATTAATTGGCACGAAACAGCAAAAATTATTGATAGTAAAATCAGAGGTTTTAATCCAGCTCCTGGTTGTTTTAGTTTTTTAAATAATGAACTAATAAAAATTTGGAATTCTAAATTAATTAATCAATCAAGCCCACTAGCTGAAGGAACAATCATTAGCGTAGATAAAACAGGAATTTATGTAGCATGCGGTGAAAATAGCGTATTGCTTATTACCGAATTACAACCTTCAGGAAAAAAACGACAACCAGCTAGTCAATATGTATTAGGACACCCTAACATCGTTACTAACAAGTTTTCTATGGAATGAAGTATATGGATAACAATATTAAAACATATTCTTTACTCGCAGCCATTATTGCTTTATTTGTTTTAATTGGCGGGTTAATTGGTGGAAAAGATGGAATGATTATTGCTTTCATTTTTGCCGTTATCCTTAATTTTAGTGCTTATTGGTTTTCTAAAGATATGGTTTTAAGAATGTATAACGCACAAGAAATTAACCCTCAAACTTCTCCTGAAATTTATCATATGATACAAGAGTTAGCTATTAGAGCTCATCTACCTACACCTGAGATTTATATTATAAATGAAGTTCAGCCCAATGCCTTTGCTACTGGTAGAGATCCAAATAATGCAGCAATTGCTTTTACAATTGGAATATTAAACTTACTTGATTATGAAGAACTTCAAGCAGTTGCAGCTCACGAAATGTCGCACATACGTAATAGGGATACTCTAATTTCTACAGTTGCTGCAATAGTTGCAGGAAGTATTGCAGCATTAGCAAATTTTGCCTTAATTTTTGGTTCACGTGATGAAAACGGTAGGTCAAACATTATTTTTGGAATTTTGATTGCAATTTTAGCACCAATAGCTGCATCTATTATACAATTAGCTATTTCCCGTTCGCGAGAATATATGGCTGATGAAGGAGCAGCTTGGCTTACAAATAATCCACAAGCATTAGCTCGAGCTCTCATTAAAATTGAAAATCATGCTCATAATGTTTATATGAAACCTGCTCAAGAAAATCCTGCAACTGCACAAATGATGATTATTAATCCTTTAAGTGGTAATTCAGATAACTTGTTTTCCACGCATCCTAATATCCAAAATAGAATTGAAAGATTAAAAGAAATAGCCAAACATATGGGGCAAATTTGATATTAAAATGTAATATTTTAAATTAAATTTATAACAAATGGTACTTATTCTTGTATTATAATAATGCTGCTAGCTTAATTACAATTAAGCTGTAACATATTTTTACTAGGGAAGGCTCTATTTTATGAAAAAGAATAACTTTACAAAATTACTGCTTGCTTTTATTACAACTATAGCTACATCAGCGTGGGCATCACATCATTTTAAAGTTTGCTATTATAATTATTCATCTTCTAACATTAGCTATAATAACAATGGTGGTAGTCTTAGATGGAAAGATAGAGGGGAATTAAAAGGTGCAGGTATAATAGAAGCTAATTCGGGAAAATGTTTCCTTGATGTTACCGATGAAACAATATTTAGAACAGACTCTGTATCTTTTTATGTTAATGGTAAAAAAATCACTATTGCTAATCCAGGATTTACTAAACCTTATGTAATGGCTCAAGATGCAGAAGTAGATACTTTAACTAAGAAAAAAAGCTTTTTAAGTAAGATTATTAAAAACGGTAAAGAAAACTTTAATTTAAATGTATTTGTTATGCGTGATGGCTCTATTGTTTTAAGTAATAGTGATAACCCAGAAGATCAATCTAGTATAATCAAACCAAGGACTTTACAATAAAATTTGAGAAATTTAAATGAAGACATACAAAATACTTAAATTTATCTTACCATTTTTATTCGCCTGCTTTTTTTTACAATCATTACAGGGTTGTGCAGCTGTTGCAGTAGGAGCAATAGCTGCAGGGGCTGCAGGAACAACCACTATAATTGCAACTGACCCTAGAAGTTCTGGAGTTATAGTTGATGATAATACTACTGAAACTAAACTGCATTTGAATTTTTCACAAAATTTAAGTGACGCTAATATTTATGTTAACTCATATAATGGAGTAGTTCTTCTATCTGGGCAAGCACCTACTGAAGCTACTAAATCAAAAGCAGGCTTCACCACAAAAGCCATGCCTGGTGTTAAACAACTTTATAATTATCTTGACGTAAGATTACCTCAGTCTTATGTAGCTCGTAGCGAAGATACATTTACTACTGCTCAAGTTAGAGCTAAAATTCTATCTCTTAAAGGCGTCTCCAGTAATAATATAAAAGTAATTACCACTAACTCAGTTGTTTACTTATTAGGTGTTCTATCCGTTGATCAAGCCAAGCAAGTTGCAAATGTTGCAGCTAAAACTAATGGAGTTAGCAAAGTTGTTACTTTATTTGAGTATGTTAGTAATTAATTTACATTATAGTAATTAATTACTAAGCTTTAGGAAATTTATGGAAACTGTCCCTTATTTAAAAACTGCACTAACAGGTCCACTTCTTGATTTAGAAAAAATCTGTTTAACAAAGAAAAATGAAATTGAAAGATGGTTTAGAATAAAATGGCAAAAACATGCACCTCCATTTTATGGCTCAGTAGATTTAAGAAATAGCGGTTTTAAATTAACTCCTGTAGATATGAATTTATTTCCCGGTGGTTTTAATAACATCAACGATCAATTTATTCCACTTGCAGTTCATGCAATTAGTGGTTTAATAACAAATATGTGTCCAAATGCAAAAAAACTTCTCCTAATCCCTGAAAATCATACTCGTAATTTAGCTTACTTTAATAATATTTACGCATTGCAACAAATCTTACAATTAGCCGGAATTGAAACTGCAATTGGTTCATTATCAAATGAGATAACAAAAGATACAGAGTTTAAACTACAAAACGGAAAAACTCTTACTTATATTCCTATTATTCGTGTAGGTAATAGAATTAAAACTATCTCTGGATTTGACCCTTGTTTAATATTATTAAACAATGATTTATCTAATGGTAAACCAGATATATTAACTAATATTGAACAAACATTATTACCCCCACTTAATGCTGGCTGGTATATGCGCAAAAAAACTAATTTTTTTACAAAATATAATGAAATATGTGATGAATTTGCTCAATTAGTTAATATTGATCCATGGCAGATTAATCCTTATTTTGATATTTGCTCTAATTTAGATTTTACTAATAAAGGCGGTTTAAAAGAACTTGCAAATAAAGTAGATTTAATGCTTAATAAAATTGCAACTAAATACTTAGAAGAAAATATTAAAGAAAAACCATACGTAGTTGTTAAAGCTAATAATGGAACTTATGGTATGGGTATAATGGTTGTTAAATCTGGACAAGATATTTTAAGTATAAATCGCAAAGAACGAAATAAAATGGCTGTTATCAAAGAAGGATACCAAGTTCATGAGGTAATAATTCAGGAAGGCGTCCATACTTTTGAAGAAATTGACGGTAAAGTTGCCGAACCAGTTGTTTATATGATTAACAACTTTGTTATTGGCGGCTTTTATCGTGTTCATTCAAAAAAAAGGCGAGATGAAAACCTTAATGCTGCAGGGGCTGATTTTATACCCCTTACTTTTGCCTCCCACTGTATTGCCAAATTAGATGAAGATCCGGATTGTGCGCCTAACCGCTTCTATACTTATGGTGTAATTGCTAGACTTGCTTTATTATCAAGTAGTCTTGAACTGGAGCAATATATTTAGCTATTTATTAATTCCTAACATCAATATAAATCATTATAGACCATACTACTATAACCATAATCGAGTAAAAAAACATTTTTTTAGCCCATAGATTGCTATTATTAGCCTTAAAACCCATTATTGAAATTCTAATCCAAAATATACTAAGAAAAGCAATAACTGTAAAATAAATATAACCTGTATAACCAAATAAAGTTAACATAGACATAGCAATAGTAAATGTTACAATCCATATTAACATATTAAGTTTTGTAAAATATATACTTGTTTTTGCAGGCAATACTGGGATCGACGCTTTTAAATAATCATCCAGTCTATAAATTGAAATTGCATAAGAATGCGGCATTTGCCAAATACATAGAATAAAAAACAAAATTACCGCACCTAAATCAATACGATTAGCTACCGCACAATAACCAACAACCGGCGGAATAGCCCCAGCAATACTGCCTATAATAATCCCATAAACTGAAACGCGTTTCAGCCATAAACTATATACTACAACATAAAAAAATAAACCAAACAACGCAATTATCACAGTAAGCAAATTAGTTTTAAATAAAACTATTGACCCTAATATCCCCAATGCAATCGCATAAAAAATAGCTATCTTTTCAGACATAAGCTTTGTCACTAATACTCTATTTTTAGTGCGTTCCATAATTTTATCAATATCTCTATCAATATAATTATTAAAGACACAACCTGAAGCTATAATTAAAGAGATTCCTATTAGTGTTATTAATAATAATTTATAATTTATAACACCTTTAGAAGCAAGAAAAAAACCTGCAGCAACTGTTACTAAATTTCCAAATATAATACCCGGTTTAATAATAGAAATATATTTTCTTATTAAAATAATATAAACCTTTTTAAAATTAGAAAATTAATGCATCATATTATAATCTAAATTATTCATAATCCAAATTGCTCCAATAACTAAAATAGCTACTACTAGGATTGTAAATAAAAAAGCTAATAAATTCCAACGGGGTTTAGATTCAGAGCTTAAATGTAGAAAAAATATTAATTGAACCAATAATTGTATAATCCCTAATATCACTATTGAAATAATAATATAATTATGAACAAATAAATGATTAACCACAATTAAATATGGTAATATTGTTAATAAAATTGATAATATAAATCCAATAATATATGACTTATAAGTTCCATGCCCACTTCCATAAGTATCTACTGCATTATTATGATGGCTAGTCATTATATTGCTCCCATTAAATAAACTATTGTAAATACAAAAATCCAAACAATATCTAAAAAATGCCAAAATAAACTCAAACATGTCAATTTTACTATAGTTGTTGGATTAACTCCTCTAAATATAACCTGCAATATAAGAATAGTCATCCATAATAATCCTGAAGCAACATGTAGTCCATGAGTTCCTACTAAGGTAAAAAATGCTGATAAAAATCCTGACCTATCCCAGGCATTTCCTTCATTTATTAATTGGGAAAATTCTTTTAATTCCATTACTAAAAATGATGCACCTAATAAAAAGGTAATAAATAACCAACTAATAACCTGCTTTTTATTCATTTTATGCATTGCTAACATTGCAAGACCGTAAGTAAAACTACTAGTTAATAAGATAAAAGTTTCAGTTAAAACATAAGGCATGCTAAATAATTCTTTTGCTGGTGGACCGCCAAAAGTATTATTATGTAAAACGGCATAAGTTGCAAAAATACTTGCAAATAAAACGCAATCACTCATAATATAAATCCAAAATCCAAAAATTATTTTTGAACCCGAATCCTCATGCTGAAAATTTTCCATATCATGACTAAGAGTTTCTGTATGCATTATCTATTCCTATTTAAAATTTCTATTTCTAATTTTTCTACTTCATCAGCTTTTACATAATAATCAATTTCATTATCAAAAGACCGAAAAATAACACAAGCAATCATACCAACAAAACCAACTATAGCTAACCAAATAATATGCCATACTAAAGAAAAACAAAATACTAAACTAAATGCTGCAATCATAAATCCTACCCCAGTATTTTTTGGCATATGAATATCTTCATAATGCGGTTTCTCTTGCATATTATTATTTACCATATCTTGTTTTGTTTTCCAAAATGCATCTCGACTAGTAACTTTAGGAATAATAGCAAAATTATAAAATGGCGGCGGTGAGGGAATTGACCACTCTAGCGTTCTACCATTCCAAGGGTCTCCTGTTTTGTCCCTATACTGATTACGTTTCATAATACTAACTATAATTTGTACAACTAAAAAGCCTACACCCAAAGAAATAATCAAAGTACCAATTGAGGCAACAATCAAATATGGCTGCCAGCCTGATGCAATATCATAATGGTTCAACCTTCTGGTCATTCCCATAAAACCTAATATATAAACTGGAATAAACGCTAAATAAAATCCTATCGTCCAACACCAGAATGACATTTTTCCAAGCTTTTCATCTAATTTAAAGCCAAACGCTTTCGGAAACCAGTAAGTAAAACCTGCTAAATAAGCAAAAACTACGCCCCCTATTATGGTATTATGAAAATGAGCTATTAAAAATAAACTATTATGAAGCTGAAAATCTGCAGCAGGAACTGACATCAATACCCCTGTCATACCGCCAAAAGTAAAAGCTACTAAAAAGCCTAATAACCATAGCATAGGAACTGAAAATATAATTTTCCCTCTGTACATAGTAAATAACCAATTGAAAATTTTAACCCCAGTTGGTACAGCAATAATCATAGTTGCTATACCAAAAAAACCATTTACATTTGCTCCAGCACCCATAGTAAAAAAGTGATGTAACCAAACTATAAAAGATAAAATAGTTATAACAAAAGTTGCCCATACCATTGCCGTGTAACCAAATAATCTTTTATGAGAAAATGTAGCAACAATTTCTGAAAAAATTCCAAATCCTGGTAAAACAAGAATATAAACTTCAGGATGGCCCCAAGTCCATATTAAATTTATGTACATCATAAAGTTACCTCCAAAATCTGAGGTAAAAAAATGCATACCTAAATAACGATCTAGAGCTAACATTCCTAAAGACACTGTCAATACCGGAAATGCTATAATAACCAAAATCATACTACATAATGCAGTCCAGACAAATATTGGCATCTTCATTAAATTCATTCCTGGGCAACGCATTTTCATAATTGTAACAAAAAAATTGATACCTGATAATAATGTGCCTAATCCGGAAATTTGTAAGCTCCATATATAATAATCTACTCCCACTCCAGGGCTAAATGCTAATTCAGAAAGAGGGGGATAAGCAAGCCACCCAGTTGCTGCAAATTCCCCAACAAACATGGATAACATTACTAATACAGCACCTACTACAAATAACCAAAAACTTAGAGAATTTAGAAAAGGGAAAGCAACATCTCTAGCGCCTATTTGTAAAGGTACAATCAAATTAAGTAACCCAAACATAAATGGCATCGCCATAAAAAATATCATTATAACCCCATGAGCAGTAAAAATTTGATCATAATGATGTGGCGGTAAATACCCATGGGGAGAACCCGCTGATAAAGCTAAATGAGAACGCATCAAAATTGCATCAGCAAGACCTCGAAATAACATTATAATTGCTACAATTATATACATTATTCCTATTTTTTTATGATCCACCGAAGTTATCCATTCATTCCACAGCCACTTCCATTTTTTAAAATAAAAAACTGCCCCTACAATCACTAAACCCATTATAGCCACTACAAGCCCTGTTAGCATAATTATTGGTTCATTAAAAGGTATTGCATTAATAGTTAATTTTCCAAACATTTTAATTTCCTATTTTATATTATTACATTTTTTCCATATTTTTATTTATACCGCCCACTGGCATCATATATTTAGCTATTACTGTTTTAAATAAATTATTTTCTACATCTGAATAATATTGTGGAATATTATTTTCACTTGGCTTTGCTAATTTGTTATATTCTAGAATATTTAATTGGTCTTGAGATTGTCCAACCAAGTGAACCCAATTTAAGAAATCTTTTTCTGAACTTACTTTTGCTATAAACTTCATTCCAGAAAACCCAGGACCACTAAAACTTGCTGAAAACCCATCATAGCTTCCTTTTTCATGAGCAATTAGGTGCAGTTTTGATTGCATCCCTGGCATAGCATAAATTTGCCCCCCTAGTTGTGGAATCCAAATTGGTGCATCAGCAGTTATTTTAAAATTTATAGGACGATTTTCAGGTATTTGCATATAATTTATAACAGCAATATTTTCGTCAGGATATATAAAAAGCCATTTCCAATCTAATGCAATAACCTCAATTGTAATTGGTTCTCCACTAACATTGAGTGGCTTGTATGGATCTAATTTATGAGAACTTTTCCAAGTAATTATTGCTAAAATAGTAATTATTATTAAAGGAATTGTCCAGACAACCATTTCTATTTTTACACTATGTGCCCATTCAGGCATATATGTAGCTTTTTTATTGCTAGCTCTATAACGCCAAGCAAATAAAAAAGTCATAATTATAACGGGAATAACAACTATAAGCATAAGTAATGTAGAAATAATAATTATATCTTTTTCATCAGCTGCTATTGAACCTTTAGGATCAAAAATTACTAACTTACAACCACTTAAAAATAATACCAGCCCAATAGATATAAAAAATTTTAACTTATTAGTCATCTGCAAACTTTCCTGTTAATTTTTAAAAGCTTTAATTTAATTACATGTGTAAATCTATAATTAATTACCCCGTGATTGTACCATTACATAATATATTTCCTCAAATAATTTAAATTTATTCAATAATAGACTGTAAAGCTAATTATTTCATGTCCATTAGCAATATATGCTCGGTTATATCACGAGCAATACGGCCTCCGGCAATATTATCTTTACCACTATATTTATCGGAAAAATTAGTTACAAAAATATATTTATAATTATTTTTTACAATAAATCCCACAAACCATCCATTTCTATAACCATCTTTATAACCACTTCCAGTCTTACCATATAATTGCCAACCATTTGCTAAATCTTCTAAATACATATTATTCATTGTGTTATATATTGCATTCTTCTTCGACACTGGCAATTTGTATTTTAACATTTTATTTAAAAAAGTTAATTGTTCAGTTGCAGATATTTTAAGGCTGCTACTAAGCCAAGCTTGTGTTAAAGGATTATTTTTACCTTTATCCCCAGAAAAATCTTTATTACCATAATTAAATTTTTGTAAATAACTTTTTATTGTTATTAATCCTAGCTTTGGCGTAATCTCTCTTGAAACCCATAATACTGAATTCTTAAGCCATGTTTGTGGAGTTTGATCCATATTCCATTTTTCTAAATCATATTTTTGCCCGTTCCATTTAAATACAGTTTGCTGATTAATTATTTTCTTATCAAATGCCATTAATGATAAAGGAATTTTAAAAGTGGAATTAGGAGAAACACGCATTAGACATCGTTTAGGGTTATACTTAGTAATCACTTTGCCTTTATTAAAATCATATAAAATAAAGCAACCATCTTTATTAGCAAAATATTTATCAATATCCATTAACTTAGTATTAGCAAAAACCAATTGGTTTATTAATAGAAAAACCATAAGAAAATATTTCATAATAACTTCCTAAGAAAAATCATCGTTTTTATTAATTAAGTTTTTAAGTTTATTTCCTGAAATACTATACATTACCCATTCATTCTCCTCACTAGCACCAATTTTTTCATAAAATGCCCTTGCTGATACATTAGAGTCTAATACACACCAATCTAAACACTCAGCACCTCTTTCTAAAGTTATTTCTGCTAAAAACGAAAAAATTTTTTTAGCAATTCCTCTTCCGCGCATCTCTGGAATCACATATAAATTCTCTAAAAAAATACTTGGCTTTCCTAAATAAGTTAAAAAATAATGAAAAAATAAAGCAAAACCAACCGGTTCATTATCCCAATAAACCAAAATAGTTTCAGCATATTTTTTCTCACCAAATAATTGCTCCGCCAATATTTCTTCTGTAGCTGTTACTTTATGAGATAACCCTTCAACTGCCGCTAATTCCTTTATAAACCTTAGAACTAAAGCCACATCATCAACAGTAGCATATCTAATATCTAAACTCATAAATATTCCTTACGTTAAAATTAACTATATTGAACTTGAAAAATTTCAAAATTTTCTAAATTTAGAGCTGTTAACTTTCGCCCCCAAACACAACCCGTATCCAGAGAAATATATTTTACATCATGAAAAAACCCTAATGCCGCCCAGTGACCAAAAAGAATTTTTTTATTAATAGAAGGGTCAAATTCAACTTTAAACCAGGGTATTACACTTTCTTTAGGATTAGCTACATCTCCTTTATATTTATAATTTAAAGAATAATCATTTTTATTAAGATAACGCATTCTTGCACAACTATTTACTACAAATTTCATTTTCTCAAATTCATCTAATTTTTCACTCCATTTATTAGGTTTATTACCATAAATATTTTTTATAAAATCCCCGTATTTATTTGATTGCAGATTATCTGCTATTTCATCTGCGATACTCAATAATTTATTAAAATCCATTTTTGGATATATGCCAGCATGAACCAGAATATAATCTTTATCTTGAAAAACTATAGGAGTTTTTCTTAACCAATCAATTAATTTGTTTGCTTCTTTATAATTCATAATATCTTTTATAGTTTCATCTTTTTCAGCTTTTAAAACTCCCTTATATCTCCCTAATAAATAAAAGTCATGATTTCCTAATACAGCAATTATATTATCTTGATTTTTATATATCCATTGTAGAACTTCTAAAGATTGACTTCCTCTATTTACTAAATCACCAACAAGATATAATACATCTTTGCTTGGATTGAAATTAATTTTTGCAATTAACTCAATAAATTGCTTATAACATCCCTGAATATCACTTATTACATATCTAGCCATATATTAATTCCTAAATATATATTAAAATAACGACTATCCACCAACCTTCAATTATATATGAGAGTAGCAATAAAAAATGCAAAATTTATTTAAAAATTTAAATGATCAACAAACAGAAGCTATAAAATACGTTAATGGTCCATTATTAGTAATAGCCGGTGCCGGAAGTGGCAAAACACGTGTTATTACTCATAAAATTGCTTATTTAATTAGTCATTGTGGATTTTTAGCTAATCAAATTACAGCTATCACTTTTACCAATAAAGCAGCTAAAGAAATGCTTGAACGTTCTACTAAATTGTTAAATAATTTAAATACTAAAGGATTAACTATTACAACCTTTCATTCATTAGGGTTAAAAATTTTAAAAGAAGAAGCCATTCATTTAGGGTATAAACCAACTTTTTCAATTTTAGATAGCAATGATAGCGGTAAAATTATTAGCGATATTGTTAAAAGTACTGATAAATCATTATATAAGTCATTACAAAATCAAATTTCTTTTTGGAAAAATAATTTTATCACCCCTGAAGAACTATTAAACTCTGCAGAAAATGATATTGATTTTAAAAACGCTCAAATATTTCGTCAATATCAAGATACTTTAAAAACTTATCAGGCTGTTGACTTTGATGATTTAATCAAATTACCTCTTGATTTATTAGCTAATAATCTTGAAGTTTTATTTAAATGGCAGCAAAAAATTAGATATTTATTAATTGATGAATATCAAGATACTAATATATGTCAATATCGTTTAATAAAATTACTTTGCGAGAGAAATGGTTTATTTACTGCTGTTGGCGATGACGATCAGTCGATTTATGCCTGGCGTGGTGCTAACATTAATAATTTAAGCTATTTACAAAAAGATTTCCCTAAGTTAAATACTATAAAACTTGAGCAAAATTATCGCTCAACAATTACTATTTTGAATGCTGCTAATAACATTATTAAAAATAACTCCAAACTATTTATAAAAAACCTCTGGAGTAATTTAGGTATTGGTGAAGCAATTAAAATTATTTCGTATAAAAATGATGAGATAGAAGCTAATGAAATAATTAATAGAATAAAGATGCATCAATTACAAACAAACTCAAGTTTTTCCGATTATGCAATTTTATATCGCAATAATTATCAATCACGCATTTTAGAGCAAATCCTTCGCGACCTGCAATTACCATACTCAATATCTGGCGGCCAATCATTTTTTGAAAAAACAGAAATTAAAGATATAATTGCATATTTACGCTTAATAATAAATGATGATGATGATACTGCATTTATTCGAGCTGTAACTACTCCCAAACGTGGTATTGGTCAGATTACGTTAGATAAACTTGCTAATTATGCCACTGGGCGTAAAATTTCTTTATTTTCTGGCTTATTTGAAGAAGGGTTTTCTCATATTTGCAACAATGCTCAATTAGAGGAAATACTTAATTTTGGTAATTTTATTAACAATTTTCAATTTAGAATAAACCGCGAAAAAGTTTATGACTTATTAATGGAGTTAGTAACAACTATAAAATACGAAGAATACCTATATCTTGATGAAAATATTAAATCTGCAGAAAAAAAATGGGGTAATGTTTTATATTTTATTAATTGGTTAGGAAAAAAAGCAGATAAAGACAATAGAACTTTATCTGAATTAGTTCACCTAATTACCTTGATTACTATGCTTGAAGATAAGGATAATGAAGAAGTACAATCTATAAAACTAAGTACTTTACATGCCGCTAAAGGACTTGAATATCCATATGTATTTTTAATAAGTTGTGAAGAAGCCATCATACCGCATCAAGAATCTATTAATAATAATTTAATTGAAGAAGAACGCCGCTTAATGTACGTAGGTATTACACGAGCCCAAAAAGAATTAACTATTAGTTACTGCCATGAAAGAAGAGTTGCTGGGGAGTTACAAAAAAAAGAACGTTCACGTTTTTTAGATGAATTAGGAGAGGAAAATATTATTGATATTACTAAACAAAAAAACTTAAAAATAAATGATAATAAGGAATTAAAAAACCGGTTAGAACAGATAAAAAACCTTTTAAATAAGTAGATTTAAAATATTTAATAAAGTTACTTTACTTTATCTAATTATCATCATCCAAATACTTTTTCCAAGTTCAAAAAAAGCATTTTTAAAATATTAAAGAGTAGTGTAATTTCCCTATTTACAATTAACACTTTCTAAATATATAATTGCTGTGAAACCATTTTTAAGAAAGAAAATTATTATGAATAGCCTTTCTCTAATAAAAAATAATCCATCCACTGATAAAAACTTTACTAAACAAACCTTAATGTTACCTAAAATTAAAGAATTTAAAGAATTTATAAATATTCCTCATGATATACAAGAAATTAAAAAATATATAAATGAAAATGTCATAGATAAAAATTGCAATAAAAATACTAGTATGTTTACTATTTCAAATACACGCAGTCAATCATATTTATATATAATATTTTTTTTATTAATGACAAAAAAATCAGCAACATTAAAAATCTATGAATATAAAGATTTTATAAATTTTTACAAAGAATATGGATTAGATTTAAATACAAGGATGATGAATACATATTTTAAAGAATTAGTAAATAATGTATCCTTTACAACTAGTAATAGTATATTTTCAAAAAAACATAATAATTATAATCTAGATTTAATTCAAAAAACAATGCTATCAGAATATTACTTTAATAAAGAAAAAGCATCAGAAATTAAAAAAGATTTACAGAAAAAATATGAATTATTAGAAAGTAATTTTGACTATGATTTTCTACAAAGTATTGAAAATCATGCTTTGCTTCATATTCTTGAATATCCACAAATTGAAAAATTAATAACTAAATGTAACAAAAATGAATTTAAAGCATTATTTAGTAATGATGTTAATACTGGTATTAAATATGGACTTGAAAATAAAATAATAATACCAACTGTACTTCATAATGTACTTAATAATATGAATTATGAACAGCTTATAAATTTAAACTCAACTTTTTTTAAATTAGTAGAATATAAAATTTTTGATATTTACGAATTAAATAAAGACTATGAAAAAACATCTTATTTAGTCTCACAAGATTGTAGGGATTTTATAGAATTTTATTGTAATAACCCAAAAACTTTACAAAATAAAACCTTACACAACTATTATCATGAAAATAATTATAATTTCAAACTATCTTTGTCAAAGGAAGAAATAGCATTACTAGAGAAATGTCTTAAATCTAATTATGGATATTGGGGAATACTTAAATTATTTGCAAATGATCGTTCTGTATTTGACACAGAAACCTCATTGGATATAATAAATAAATTTAGCTATTGCAAAATAGAAAATATTAAGCATGAAGAAGAAAGTCAAAAGGAATCTTTTGATAAAGCATACAGATTACTTTCTGAAAAGTTTTCAACTATATCATGCATTATCCCTTTTTTAAAAGTTAAAAATGATGAAAGTAAAATCATTAAACACTATTTATCTAAATATTCAAAAATAATTACCTTTGATGTATTTAAATTTAATATCGAAAAATTTAATAAATCTCGTGAAAAACTCAATTTATTTTATTCAATCGATAATGATTTTTTGCAATCAGAAAAAGATATGGAAAAATTATTTTATGTATTTGATGAATTAGACTTTGAAACTTTAAATTTTTTATTTAATAACAAATCTATGAATCTTAATTCAATTATACGTAAAGCTATATCAACAAGCTATTCTAACTATTCTCTATCATCCATTTTTAAAAATTTAAAAAATGTGTTAAAAAAATATCCTAATATTTTGAGTAATATCAAACCAGATGAAGACTCAATAAATTTATCAATTGATAAGAAAAATTCCATATCTTCTCAAAAAACTGCACTTTCAGATTCTGAATATGAGGAAGATTACAACAATACCATTTCAGAGCAAGTATTTGTAGAATTTGCTAAAGACTATAAATACTCTCTACTACATAGCAATGATAACTATAACAAACTCACTAAATTATTAGAAAAATCTAATATCACAGTTGAATTTGTTATTAAAAATCATAAAACTATACTACCTATTCTTGAAAATTTATATAAATTATTGGAATCAGAAAAAACAAAAAACTTTATTGATTTCAAGTTACTATTAGATACTATTATTTCAAAAAGCACCAATCAAAAATTTATAGAAATTATTACTCATCCTAATTTTAATCTTAATGTTATTAATTTTTTTAATTATGAGAATTATAGCAATTTATTAGCTACATTAAAAGAAAATTCAAACCCAATAGAGAATTTAGAATTATTATATAATAAACTTATATCTCCCCTTAATATTTTTTCTGATAATATCTTTGAAGGAGTTACTCTAGAAAATTTATTATGTATTGATAACGATAAATTAAAAGTATTAATTATAATATGCGAAAATCCGACACCTTATCCTTATGGAAATAACGCGCAAAAAATAATTAATTCAAACCTTTTTCATCATACCCTATTTTCTGATAAATACGTATGGTTAATGAAATTTAGCCAAGATATTTTTTTACAATTTTTAAAAATTAATATTTTAGAATTTAACTCAATTTTTAATGATAAACCAAAATTTAGATTATTTTTAGCTAAGAATGCCGCTGATTATTTTAAAAAATTTCCTGAGAGTGATCTTGAAAAACTATTAAAATTTAGAGAGGAAAAACTTTCCTTGTTATTTTCAATAAATGCCCTTAAATTTTGGCAGTATTATGATTTAGATAAAAACCCATTTGAAGACTTAGATGAAGCAAGTATAAAAAACCATTTAGATAATAAAACTCTCGATAATCAGGATTTAATTAAAAACACTCATTTCAAGCCCTGCAAATCAAAAAAATTTAACGATTTTATGAATTCTAATGCAATCACTATTATAAAAGATTCATTATTAAAAAATGATCAAGTTGAACAATATTTGCTAAAAAGCATGATTTGTACAAACGAATATAAACTTAAAGAATTTTGTAAGTTTGACAGACAAAAAATAAAACTATTAAGTGAAGGTGGCATCATAAATTCGCTTGAATATGGATTTAGTCATGAATTTTTAAGCAGTCTTTCTCTAGAAAAGATTGAAACTTTAAGTATAATTTTCAGAGAAGAACATCCATTTACAGATTATGTTAAAAATCAAGATCCTTCTTTTATCAATATAATTAAAGATTTGTTTAAAGATGAAACTTTAGATAATGAATTACTTAAACTTATTACTAGCTCAAATGCCGTTACCTTATATCAAGTAAGTAAAACTTCAATTAAAGATTTAGCTTATTTAAAATATGTAGGACTAGGACATAGACATAAGAAACAATCATTATATGAATGTAAAGATAAACTTAAACTAATATTACAACCAGAAATTGTACAATATGTAAGAAAAAATCCAACAATCATGATCCATCAACTGGCATCTAAAAAATTAATAGAGAGAATTTTATGGGATGCAGAAAATAACAAAAAATATTTCTCTTATGAAAGAAAACAAAAGTAAAAATTTTAATTCAAGTGATAACTTATGTAAACCGCATAGGTTATCAAATTATTATAATTAATAAAAATTAACAGCTGAATAATAAACTGATTCATACCCATAGGCAAGCAATTTTAATGCTACCAATTTGCTTTTATAACCATAATTACATATTACTACTAATGGTTGAATTTTTGGTATATGTTTTATAATATCCCTTATTTTATTTGCTTCTATTTTAAAACTTGTCAAAGGTAACTCATCATTAATACTATATTTTTTATCCCTTATATCAATTATTTTAATTTGCTCACTAGACAAATTCAATAACTCCTTATAATCTAAATATTTTAATCGATTTTCATAAATTAATAAAATATCATCATGATTATTAATACATTTTAGATCTGATTTAATATTAAATTGTGAAATTTTATTTGTTAGACTATCTATTTGAATTAAATAGCTTTTTTGATTTAAATTTGTGATAAATTTAAGTGCTTCATTTGCTTGAATACTTGCTATAATTCCAATCGCCGTGCCTATGACTTCCCCATTAAAGCATGAATTATTATTATAACTATTAGGAAAGATACAACGATAACAAATATTATTAAGTAAAACTATAACTTGACCAACAAGCCCTTCTATACTTGCGCTAATCAAGGGCTTATTTAAGCTAGTACAGTTATCACTTATTAGATAACGTGTAGTAAAATTATCACTACAATCTAAAATTAAATCATGCGAATAAATTAATTCATAAACATTACTTTTATCTAAAAAACTACTATACGGAATAATTTCACAATTTGAATTTAACTGCTGTATAAACTTTGCTTGTGTTTGTGCTTTATTTTTATCACAATCAGTCTCTTTATATGTTATTTGTCTAGTTAGATTAGTTATCTCAATTTTATCCCCATCCCCCAAAGTAATCAAACCAACGCCAGCTGCTGCCAAATACCTCCTAACTAA
>CALMTA010000191.1 GCA_937872505.1 uncultured Neisseriaceae bacterium
ATTAACCTCTCGTTGAGAGACAATTTCATACCAATGAAAATTTATATAGTCTATTTGAAGTGTATTGTAAGCATTTAATAAGATTTTTCCTTTTGCTAATTGTTGTTGTGCTTGTACATCAGAATTGATATATGCTTGTAAATTTCCCGAAACGCTGGAGGGAAATGCTCTCAAAGCATAACTACTTGCTTTTGAACTTTGCCCGGTACTATTATAGTAATCCCAACATAATAAGGTTGCCATCCTTGTAGGGAAGCCTCCGTTTGAAACTTTAATACCTTTTTTATGAGCTACATCAATTGCCACGGTCAGTAGGTTTAGATATTCTTGGGCTGACCCTGTGTAGTATCCTTCATTTGTTTCTTCATTTTCTACAACTAAAACCTCTGGTCTATATTTATTTAGTATTTCGGTCAATACTTGTCTATAATAAACAGTATCTGTAATAAACGGTCCAGGTGGTGTTGTTTCATTTGTTACTTTGCTGCTCACATTAAGTAGAATTTTAAGCCCGGCATTTGAAAACTGCTCAAAACTTAATGATGTGCCTGTCCAATTAGGGATTGCTATACCAATCCTTGTGTATGGCACTTTAAACGTATTTTTTAGAAGGTCAATTTTTGTGCTTGTACTTATACTTTGATTATCAGCTTCATTTACTAAAATACCAAAAATATTAGGGTTTGTTGTTAGTGTCGGCTCCGTCATACTTTCTTTACTGCAAGATGCAAATAAAAAAAGAAAAATGATGTTGAATAAAATTGATTTATAGTTCATATTTTTTATGATTTAAAAGTTCAAAATATAGACTGCATTTTTTGTTAAAGGTTTAATGCTTATCTATTATTTTTCTGCTCAACTGTTTACTGTCTGTTCGGTAAAATTGCCACTAACGTCCGGCAGCTTTGTGAAGTGAGTTGACACCGATGAACTATTTAAAGGAGGTCAACTCATTTTACAAAACTGCCTGTTAGGCGCTGTTTTAGTTTATGCAATTTACTAAAACAGTTCCAGTTTTAAGCTGCTCGCACTGCAAAACATTTAGATAAAAATTATTGTCGTAAATACTTGTATTTCCGCAGTCATTTTTGTCGTGAAAACTCATTTTATCAAAACGATAAGTTACACTCAAAATATTGTTTCTCAATTTTTTTTCTTGTAACTTTGCTGAGTATTGTAAGCGTCTCACGCTTTAAAGAGTACACTCTTTCCGCGATTCGTCGCCAATACTCAAAGTAAAAATCTTTCAGTTTTTACTATCGTTTTGCTCCTCTGAGATTCACTACAGTTTTCATTGTTTTGCAGTGGCTTAAAATTGAGCTCTAACGGCTACGGCTTGGCGATGGTGGCAATATGCAACGCACCAAACCGATAATTATTTTTTATACTTTAAATGTAAGCACTAAACTTTAATTTACCAACTTCATTGCCACTATTGCCAAACCGATGTTGTAGGTAGCCCTTTCTCGAACAGATTTGCACAGTCTTATTGTCAAACGAGCAGAGCCGAACAGGGTAGGGTTGCATACGCTTTTGCATTTTTAGCTTGGCTTTAGCGTAGGAAAACATGCAAATGGGTATGCAACAGCTTGGCTTTTCGCAGTAAGGAGTATTATTTCCGCAGTTGCTATAATATAAATTGCAGTTGCTATAATTGTTAACGCAGTAGCTGTAATATAAACCGCAGTAGCTAAAGTTGTTAACGCAGTAATGATTTGTATTGTCGCAGTAGGAATTACTCAAATCGCAGTAGCGTTATTTGTTAAAGCAGTATATAGTTTTATAATTGCAGTAGCAATAATTATAAAAGTGGTAACGTTAATGTTAAAATCGGTAGCTCTATTTCTTGACGTTCTTAAATTCAATACCTTTTACTTGCGCGTATTCTGCACTACTCGCTCCAAATATGGCTTTGATGTATTTTTTTACATCGGTGGCGATTGGAACAAGTCCTGTGATGTCTTTGTACAGAACTTTGTCGCGAGCAATTCGTGAATTGCTGACTGCTGTGTATACCGTTGCTAAAGCTGTGTTTTTCGCTGTCATGTCTGCTTGTTTGGCTGTTAGTGTCGCAATTTTTAGGTCGGTTTCGTTTGGTGTGTAGCTTGGTTCTGATTGTAGAACTGAAATTAAACCTGCGAAGTGTTGTATGAGTTGGTCGTATGATTGATGTGATGAACTAATGGTGGTTGGTGCTGGTGTGTTTGCATCTACAGGTGTTGCGATTTTCGTAGAACGTTGTCCTTGTATTTTGCGGTTGAAACCTTTTGCGTCTGCAATTTTTTCTGCTGTGGCATCGGTTGTTTGAAATGCGTTAACTAATCGTGTACATAATGCACGAAGTCCGTCGAAAGATGCGATGCGTGCATTTACTGCATTGTTGTATGCGGTGTTTTTGGCAACAACATCTGCTAAAGCGTTATGACCGCTTGTGAATAAGGTGTTTAGTTGTGGTAGTTTTAATGCGTTTTTTGTAGGATTATAAGTTGCGCCGTAACTAGTAACGAAAGCGATGAGGTCTTGAAAGTTGGCTACATTTTTTGCGTGTCCTGTTTCATAATAAGCTGGCATAATAATGAATTTTAAAAATGAATAAATATTGTTTAGTAAATTAAACGAAGAAGTTATCTTTTTATTTTGTTGCAATTGCTTTAAAATAAAATAGCACCACTTTTATTGTGGTGCTATTTTGAAATGAAAATCTTTTTTATTCCTTTATTATTTTCATAGAACCATTTCCATTATCATCTGAAATACTAAGAATGTAAACGCCGACTGGTAGATTTTTTAAACTCAATTCATATTGGTTCGTATTGGTAATTATTTTTTGTTGTACTTCTTGTCCAATTATATTCGTAAGCGAAATAGAAATTTTTAAATTACTATTTGATTTACTTTGAATAAATACTGAATTTTTTGTTGGATTTGGGAAAATAGAATAATTATCAGCTATTGTATTATTTCTAACTCCTGTAACTGTGCAATTAAAAATAAAATCTGGTGAAGTACATGTTTGTGTGGCTTTTGTTATAGTAACTGTATATAATGAACTTCCAGTAGCAGTTAAGAATCTAGAATTTGAACCTACAAATACACCATCTTTTTGCCATTGATAGGTAACACCTGTGTAATTTCCAGTATATAAATTGCAAGTATTAGGGACAAAATTTATTTTTGGCAATGAGTCGCAAATATTAGTTGGACATGAAGCTGTACTGTAGAAAACTTCATTTGAAGAATACCAATTTCCATTGCATTGAGCATAAACAATAAAAGAATATGGTGTATTGCATTCTAAGTTATTAATAGTGTATTGATTAGCAGTAGATGGAATCAATAAGATTGAAGTGTATTGTGATTCTGAAGTTTTCTTATAATCTATTGAATAGTTGGTAACATTTGATGGTTGTGTCCAACCTAGAGTAATAGTAGATTGTGTTGGTGAACTAATAGTATGGATATTAGTAGGTGCAATACAAGTTTGTGTGCAGGCAGATGTTGTGAAAACTAAATCTGGGATTGTAAAATAAACTGTTCCATTATTACAGCTATCACGAAGAAAACATAAATAAGTTGTATTACAAACTAGATTATTTAAGATGTAGCTTGTGGAAGTTGGAGAAATTATAGGCGTTGGCTGGTATAAGAAACCTGTAGTGCTTTTGTACCAAATTTGATAATAGTTTGCACCAATGCCATTATTCCAAGTAATTGTAGCATTAGTTTGATTTGGAAATGCTTGTAGATTTGTAGGTTGTGTACAACATGATAGAGTTCTAAATGGAGTTGTACTATAAGTTGTTATTATAGAACCGTCACTACAAAATGACTGTATCAAATAATCATAAGTTGCATTACAAGCTAAATTGAAGATTGTAATGAATGTAGGATTAGGTGGTAAAATATCTGTATTAAATAATGTATAATTTGACGAAGTTGATAATTTATAATAAATATTTACACCAGTTATATTGTTTCCACTTGTCCAATTTATTGTTGCAGAATTATCTGTTACTAAACTTGTGTATAAGTTTGTTGGTGGAGTACATGTACATGCAGAAGTAGAAGTGCTATATATTCGTGTTACACTAGTTAAACCATTACTACATGTACTTTCAAAATAAAACTCATAAGGAGTTGCACAATTTAAATTGCCAATACTTACACTCGTTAAAACTGGGTTAATATTTACTGTTGTCCAATTAAGAGTTCCATTTTGTCTATAATATAGTTTTAAGATAGTATATGATTGGTTATTAGTCCAATTAATATTTAATGTGTTTGCAGAACTATTGTATTGTACATTTGTAGGTTGAAAGCAAATAGGGCAACTAGAAGTAAAGAATGTTACATTAGAAGAATATTGTAAATTTCCATTACAGTTTGTTACAACTAAACATGTATACTCTGTATTACAAGACATATCTGACAAATTGATAGTTGTTGAGTTTGAACTTAAACCTGTAACTTTTGTATATGAAGCATCGGATGTTTTTTTAAACCAAAACTCTTGACTAGTTCCACCTGTTCCAATTGACCAAGTAAATGATGCTGTTGTTTGTTGTGCTGTAACTTGAAGATTTGATGGTGATGTGCAAGTTATACAATTTGCAACAGCAATTGTGGAAGTACCAAAATTCCTAGCTGTTCCACAAGAAGAATTAGTATTATAATGAACATAGTATGTACCAGAACCTTGAGTTGCATTCCATGTGAGTGGTGATGAACCTTGCCCAACAACTGTTCCGTTTGAAGTTCCATACCGTACAGTTATCCAGCCACCTAAAGAATAAGATGAAATATATGATGTACCACCAACTACATTATTTATTGCATTATAATCTTCTTGCCACTGACTTGTATAAATTGTAATAGTTCCATTTGCACATGTTGGCGCATTAAGCGTTCTTTCCAGAATAATATTTACACAACCATTTGGACAAGTGCTTGTGTTAAATGATGTTCCTGTTGTGGTGTTACTACCATTTGAACATATTGCTTCAACTTGCCATTCATAAGTAGCATTACATAATAATGGTGAGATAGTTTGTGAGGTGCTAGTAATATTGTTTGTTTCTGTCCAACTTGTAGTACCTGTTCTATACCTAAGTGTGTAGCTAAGTGCATTAGGTACGTTATTCCATGTAATAAGTGCTGAATTTTGTGTTATGTTAGATGCAGGAAATACAGTTGGTGCAGAGCAAGTTTGATTTTGAGTATGTGTAACACAAATATTAAAACCACCATCTCTATATGGTTGATTTGCTCCATAATCAAATACTCTTATAAAGTATGTATTTCCTATTTCTAAGTTTGTAAATGTTTTAGTCGTAGTAACTCCACCTCCAGTACCAGTCGTAGGTTCATCATAGCAATCTTTAAATCCTGAAGAACTACAATTATTGTATATTGCAATTATTGCATCTAAGTAATTATTACTATTCACATTTCCTATTGGGTCAACTGTAATTGTATGACTTGTAGCTTGTGCTACAAATGAAAACCATCTATCATAAGCAGTAGAACTTGTTACTCCACTACAAGTTGGTATAGAGATTCCATTTGATTGTGTAGTTGCAGAAACAGTACTGTTAATACAGTTTCCATTACTAACAATACTAATCGGTGAACTGCAATTATCACCAGTATTAATATAGTTATAAGCTGCAACAACATCTGGTAATTCACCAATATTTTGAGATATTGGATTTATTCCATTTTGTTGTGGTTTCCCAGTTAATTTAATTAAACTACGTATTGATGCGGGATTTAAAATGTTACCTGTTGTTTGTTTATATTTTGATTGTAATAGAATTCCAGCACCTGTTACTATTGGGCTTGCACTTGACGTACCACTAAATGATGAAGTATATTGATAGTTGACTCCTTCAGAATTATAATATCCACCATATCCGGTAGTCATAACATTCTCACCAATACCTTGTAAATCAACTCTGCTTCCATAATTTGAATATGCTAAACGTGAACGTTCAACTGATGAACCATTTTGCGAAGCACCAGCTCCAACCATAATGGCACCTGAATTGTTTTGAGGTAAAAATGGATAATGTCCTCCATTTCCAGTTGAATATATAGCGTCATCAAGATTTTGAAATCCATTACCAGCCGCTTCTATAATAATTCTATTATTATTAACAGCCGTTTGAATTGCCGTGTAATTTGCTAATTCCCATTCAACTGGAACCATGCCAAGTTGATTTGATTGACTACAATTATTACAATTTGGACCAAACATTTGTTGTTCAATTAAAATAAAGTCACCAGCATTAATAGAATTTGATGCTAGGGTTATTGCATTTGCAATATTGCCGACAGGCGCAAAATAATATTGGCAATCTGATGCAATACCAGTTGTTCCCCAACCGTTATTTTTTGATGCTATTTCCCCACAGACTGCTGTTCCATGCTCGTCAAATGTATTAGTACTACCAGTATTTAAAACTGTAATATTAGGTAAATCTTGGTGGTTTACATTTACACCTTGTTCTATATCTACTATTTTAATTCCACTACCTCTGTTACCAAATGTAGACCAAAAATTAGTTGCATTTATACCTGATGCGCTGTTATCTAGGTAAAATTGATTTGATTGATAATTGCCTGGAGTTGCATTATAAATTGGCGATTCGATGTAAATTAAATTAATATTTTTATCCTTTTTTATAAGGACATCAAGTTTATTAAAAACAGATGAATCACTGCAAGTAAAAACATAGAATCTATTTAAGTTAATAATTTTTTCTTCTGATTTTTTTTCGGCTGTTTCATGCATTTTATCAATTTCTTCTTTTGATAAGCTATAACAAAGTCTTTTAATCTTACCATTTGTATTAATAAAATCTGCTAACACAGATGATATACTACTATTTTTTGAAGTCTTTATTTTGGAATCCTCAATATTTAGGGTAACATTCTCATCAAGAAGAATTACAATATTTATTTCAGTTGTTTTAGTTGTTTCACTTTTAGAAGTAACGTAAATGAAATTTGTAAAAAAAAACAATAGTAATGTAAAATAATTTTTCATAAAAATGGTTTTAAAATAATTAATCTAACATACAAAAAAATATTCAATATTTTTCCCACCACCAACGGGTGGTGGGTGGGAAAAGATAGAAGCGTTGGCGCAAAATAAATGTGGCACAAAATAGCTTCGCACGAAATAGCGTGGCTTTGTGCCTCTTTTATTTTGCTGAAGCGTTGGAATTTTTCTCGTTTGTTTTGCACCATCTTTTCTTTTCGTGCAGATACCATCAAGGGTTACCTACAACGTCCGGCAGCTTTGTGAAGTGAGTTGACACCGATGAACTATTTAAAGGAGGTCAACTCATTTTACAAAACTGCCTGTTAGGCGCTGTTTTAGTTTATGCAATTTACTAAAACAGTTCCAGTTTTAAGCTGCTCGCACTGCAAAACATTTAGATAAAAATTATTGTCGTAAATACTTGTATTTCCGCAGTCATTTTTGTCGTGAAAACTCATTTTATCAAAACGATAAGTTACACTCAAAATATTGTTTCTCAATTTTTTTTCTTGTAACTTTGCTGAGTATTGTAAGCGTCTCACGCTTTAAAGAGTACACTCTTTCCGCGATTCGTCGCCAATACTCAAAGTAAAAATCTTTCAGTTTTTACTATCGTTTTGCTCCTCTGAGATTCACTACAGTTTTCATTGTTTTGCAGTGGCTTAAAATTGAGCTCTAACGGCTACGGCTTGGCGATGGTGGCAATATGCAACGCACCAAACCGATAATTATTTTTTATACTTTAAATGTAAGCACTAAACTTTAATTTACCAACTTCATTGCCACTATTGCCAAACCGATGTTGTAGGTAGCCCTTTCTCGAACAGATTTGCACAGTCTTATTGTCAAACGAGCAGAGCCGAACAGGGTAGGGTTGCATACGCTTTTGCATTTTTAGCTTGGCTTTAGCGTAGGAAAACATGCAAATGGGTATGCAACAGCTTGGCTTTTCGCAGTAAGGAGTATTATTTCCGCAGTTGCTATAATATAAATTGCAGTTGCTATAATTGTTAACGCAGTAGCTGTAATATAAACCGCAGTAGCTAAAGTTGTTAACGCAGTAATGATTTGTATTGTCGCAGTAGGAATTACTCAAATCGCAGTAGCGTTATTTGTTAAAGCAGTATATAGTTTTATAATTGCAGTAGCAATAATTATAAAAGTGGTAACGTTAATGTTAAAATCGGTAGCTCTATTTCTTGACGTTCTTAAATTCAATACCTTTTACTTGCGCGTATTCTGCACTACTCGCTCCAAATATGGCTTTGATGTATTTTTTTACATCGGTGGCGATTGGAACAAGTCCTGTGATGTCTTTGTACAGAACTTTGTCGCGAGCAATTCGTGAATTGCTGACTGCTGTGTATACCGTTGCTAAAGCTGTGTTTTTCGCTGTCATGTCTGCTTGTTTGGCTGTTAGTGTCGCAATTTTTAGGTCGGTTTCGTTTGGTGTGTAGCTTGGTTCTGATTGTAGAACTGAAATTAAACCTGCGAAGTGTTGTATGAGTTGGTCGTATGATTGATGTGATGAACTAATGGTGGTTGGTGCTGGTGTGTTTGCATCTACAGGTGTTGCGATTTTCGTAGAACGTTGTCCTTGTATTTTGCGGTTGAAACCTTTTGCGTCTGCAATTTTTTCTG
>CALMTA010000192.1 GCA_937872505.1 uncultured Neisseriaceae bacterium
TTTATATAATCCCTTGCATCCAGCAGTTTTAAAGGTTATATTACATATAATAAAAAATTGTAATAAGAAGAATGTTCCAGTCTCTATTTGTGGAGAAATTGCAGGAGATCCTAGTTTAACAAGAATACTTCTTGGTATGGGGCTAAGAAGGTTTTCAATGTATAACCCTAGCATTTTGAATGTTAAAAATGTAATCTTAAATACTGATATTGCTAAAATCACACCTATAGTTAATAAAATTATTAAAACAGAAAACATAGAACGTATTGAGGAATTTGTACATAAGTTAAATTCAGATTTAAATCTATGATAAAAGTGAAAAAGAGCGGTAAATTGCTTTTTAAATAATATTTAGAGTATAATTCATAGTTATGTTAAATATACCGTTTAAAATAAAAGTTAATAAATATAAAAAACAAATAATAAAGAATTTATTACCAAGTAGTGATTCTTTATGTATTAGTAAAATTCACCAGCTACAAAAAAGACCTTTATTAATAATAGCAAATGATGGATATTCTGTAAAACGGTTATTTGATGAAATATCTTTTTTTGCACCAAATCTTAAAACTGCTATATTTGCTAGTAATGAAATTTTACCCTACGAACAAATTTCACCGCAAAAAGAACTAATTGCTGAAAGATTGCGTGTATTGTGGCAAATAAGTCATAATCAGTTAGATATAGTTATTACTCAAGCAAACACGCTACAAACTAAAATATGCCCGAAAGAATATTTATTGCAAAGATTATTTATATTAAATATTGGCGATAAAATTACACTAGGTAAATTAAGAACACAGTTAATAGAATCTAATTATTTTTTAGTAGAGCAAGTTTATGAAGCTGGCGAGTTTGCTATTCGTGGTTCAATTATTGATATTATGCCTATGGGGACTAAACAGTTAATTCGAATTGAATTATTTGATGATGAAATAGAAACATTAAAATTAATTGATTATAATAGTAAAGAGCTTATAAAAAATTTAGAAAAGTTTGAATTAATTCCTGCAAGAGAGTTTCCTACAGATTCTGAGAGTTTAAAAAAATTTGCCGCTAAATTTAATTCCTATTTTCCTAATCATAATGTATCTTTAATTATTAAAGATTTAAATCATGGCATGATACCTGCAGGAACTAATTTTTATCTACCTTTATTTTTTTCAGAAACTGCAAGCATTTTTGATTATATAGATACATCATGGCAAATTTTTTATTACCAAAAAACTTTTTCTGAATTAGAAACTAATTGGCAAGAAATTAATAAACGTTATGAATTTTATAATAAACAATATCCTTGTCTTAAGCCTAAAGAACTATTTTTACCAACTGAAGATATTTTTGCCAAACTTGGTTTATTTAAATCATTTATTATTGAAGAATTTTCTGAAAATTCAAACAAAGAATCTGATGAATCACAAGTTATGCCATTGCCTGATTTAATCATTAATAGTAAATTAAATAATCCATTAGCAAACTTAATTAATTTTAAGAAGCATTTTAAAGGAACATTAATAGTAGTTGTGGAAAGTTTTGGACGCATGGAAATAATTAGGCAGACTTTAGAAAAAAGCAACTTAAATTTAAAAATTATTAGCTCTTTACAAGATATAGGTAAAAATAAATTATGCTTAATAAAAGCAAACTTACATAATGGTTTTATTAGTGAGCAATTTGCTTTTATTACAGAAAATGATTTGTATCGTAACATCATTAAGTCAAATGATAAACTAAATAAGCGTTATAAAAAGAGCAATACAGTATCCGTTGAAAATGATTCTATAATAAGAGATTTAGCAGAAATACAAGTTGGTGATTATGTAGTTCATATTAATTATGGTATTGGTAAGTATTTAGGGTTAAGTATTCAAAAAATTGCTGATATTGAATATGAAATGATTGAATTAGAATACCAAAATAATGCAAAATTGTTTATTCCAGTTTCCAATTTACATTTAATTAGTAGATATTCTAAACTAGAAGGTATGGAAGTAGAGCCACATAAATTAGGTAGTAGTGTATGGAGTAAAGTTAAAGAAAAAACAGAGAAAAGGATTAAAGATGTTGCTACCGAATTACTTGAATTATATGCAAAGAGAGAACTATTAGAGGGTAACAAATTTTCCTTGCCTGAGGAATATAAATCCTTAAAAAATAGTTTTGGTTATGAACCAACTCCGGATCAAGAAACTGCCTTTAATGCGGTAATTCAGGATATGCTTAATAAAAAACCAATGGACAGATTAATTTGCGGAGATGTTGGTTTTGGAAAAACGGAAATTGCAATTCGTGCTGCATTTATTTGCTCTATGAATGAAAAACAAGTTGCGGTTTTAGCACCAACCACTCTTTTAGTGGAGCAGCATTATCAAAATTTTATTAATCGGTTTGCTAGCTTTCCTATAAAAATCGCAGAAGTATCTAGATTCAAAAGTAAAAAGGAAATTAAAGAGACTTTAGAGTTAGTAAAAGAAGGTAAAATTGATATTTTGATTGGGACTCATAGAATTATTCAAAACGATGTTCAGTTTAAAAATCTGGGCTTAGTTATTATAGATGAAGAACATCGCTTTGGTGTTAAACAAAAAGAAAAATTAAAACAAATGCGAGCTAATGTAGATTTTTTGGCTATGACGGCTACGCCAATACCACGAACTTTATCTATGGCACTAGAAGGTATAAGAGATTTTTCTATAATTGCCACGCCACCTTCTAGGCGTCTTTCAATAAATACAGTAATATGTAGTGACGACAAGCAAACTATTCGTGAGGCTATTTTAAGAGAAATTCGTCGTGGTGGTCAAGTATTTTTTTTATATAACGATGTTGCCACAATTAATAAGATGCATGATAGATTAATTGCTATTATGCCAGAACTTAGAATTGCAATTGCTCATGGGCAAATGAATGAGCAGTTACTGGAACAGACAATTCATGATTTTGTTAAACAACGATATAATTTACTTTTATGTTCAACAATTATTGAAACAGGTATTGATATACCAAATGCTAATACAATTATTATTTATAATGCTAATAAATTTGGTTTAGCTCCATTATACCAATTACGTGGCAGAGTAGGCCGCTCACATCATCAAGCTTATTGTTATTTAATTGTTCCTGAGAAAATTTCATCTGATGCTGAAAAAAGACTTGAAGCTCTTAAAATGACAACTGAACTTGGTTCAGGGTTTAATTTAGCTCTTCATGATTTAGAAATACGTGGGGCTGGAGAAATTTTAGGAGATAGTCAATCGGGAAATATAAAAGAAGTTGGTATTTCTTTATATACTGATATGCTAAAAAAAGCTATTAAAAAACTTAAAAAAGGGGATAGTTTAAATTCGTTAGAAATGGAAATAGAGTGTGAGGTTAATCTAAATATTTCAAGTATTATTCCCAAAGATTATTGTCATAGTATTCATGAGAGGTTAATATTTTATAAACGTTTAGCAAAAGCTATAAATCAAGAAGAAATTGATATAATATATCAAGATATAATTGATAAATGTGGGCTACCGCCGGTATCTGTCAAAAATTTGATTGAATTGCATAGGTTTAGAATTAAAGCTACTCATTTAGGGGTAGTAAAACTTGACGTGCGTGCTAAATCAATAGTGCTTACTTTTATTGATAAAGCACCAATTGAACCAATTAAATTAATTACCTTAATTAAAGAACTTAAAACGTGTAAATTTGATGGTAAAAATAAACTCATTTGGACTACAGAACTTAAATCAGCTCAGGATAAAATAGAGGCTGTAAATTATATTCTTAATTCTTTAGAAAATTAAATTTATGTTTGGAATTAGTTTTAGTGAAATAGTTTTAATCTTGGTAATTGCATTAATTGTATTAGGTCCTAAAAAATTACCAATAGTTGTTCATAAAACTGCTAATATTTTTCTAAAAATTAAACTTTATTTAGAAGCAATCAAAAGAGATGTATATTTGCAAAATGATTTTTCAGAAATAAATAAAACTAAAGAAAATTTTTTGCATACTTACAATCAAATTAAAGATGATTTAGTAAATATTGCTTCTACATCCAAAGAAGAAAAATTATACCAGCCAGAACTAGATTTCAATAAAACTATCTTAAATAAACATGAAGCAAAAATTTATCAATGATCTTATAGAATTAAGAAAAAGGTTACTGCTTGTTCTTATAGGATTTTTAATACTATTTTTATCTTTATTCCATTTCTCTAATGATATCTATAGGTTTATTGCTCTACCATTAACTCAATATTTACCTAAAAATAGCACTTTAATTGCAACTGATGTAATGTCAGTTTTTTTTGTGCCAATAAAATTAACTATAATTTCTGCTATTTTTTTATCACTACCCAATACCATATACCAGTTATATATTTTTCTAGCACCAGCCTTGTATAAAAAAGAAAAGAAGCTACTTCTTAGTATAATTTTATTTGGTATTATATTATTGATATTAGGTATCTTTTTTTGTTATTTAGTTGTTCTACCAATTATATTTAAATTCCTTGGCCAATATAAAGCTACAGAAATTATTATGATGACTGATATATCTAAATATCTAGATTTTATTCTTAATTTATTTTTAGTTTTTGGTTTATGTTTTCAAACACCTATAATAATAATTTTATTAACTTATTTTAATATAGTTAGTATAAAAAAACTAGAGATATTAAGGTCATATATTTTTGTAGGTACATTTATTATCGCAGCAATTTTAGCTCCACCCGATATATTTTCACAAATTCTATTAGCAATTCCTTTATATCTATTATTTGAAGTAGGGGTTTTTATTTCAAAAGTATTAAGATTTAAAGATGGATAAAATAGTAGGTTATACCATTTTTTACAACAAACTGAAATATATATTTGACATAAAGCTATAGTTAGCTTATAATATCTCATTAAAAAACACATTTAATTGTGCATTAAAGAGGGTGGAGAATGACATTACAAAAAATATACGCAGATGAAACTATAGGGTTTACTGATTTAAAACGTGGTAAAACAAATTTTATTGATACTTTTGAGAAACCGATTGCTTTATTAAAAAGAGATGAAGTTAAGGGGTATTTAATTCCAACAAAGTTGATGGCTTATTTTATGGAGCATCTTGAGGACATGGAGTTAGCTGATATAGCAAATCAGCGACTTAATGAGTTAGAAACTGGAAAAAGTAAAACAATAAAGATAAACTTAAATGACTTATAAATTAGAGTTTGAAGTTAAGGCTAAGCGTGAATGGGATAAATTAGATAATAATATTAAACTAGCATTAAAAGAAGTTTTAGCCAAACGATTAATTAATCCAATAATACCAAAAGATAGACTTTCTGGTACAGGTCAGCATGAATGTTATAAAATCAAATTACGTTCATTTGGATATAGGCTAATCTATAAAGTTGAAAGAAATAAGGTTATACTTATAGTAATTGCTATAGAAGCCTATAAACTAATAATAAAATAAGAATAAATCAATTATTACTAAAATAATTTATCAATAGTATCAACTATTATATAGTTAATTTGATTACGTAGTTTATTTGGTAAAATATCATGATATATTATATCTGGTATTTCATCTCTAATTTTTTGATTACGCTTTGAAAAAAGATAGTTTAAGGGCATTACTTTCCTATAGTTTTAAATAAATAGCTATGGTTAATTAATATTTATTACGTTACAACTCCTGCTGTAGTGCCAATATCATAAGTATTATTTTGGTCAGAACAATAACCGCTAATAATGAGTTCATCGCCATTTTCTAAAAAGCTTCTGGTTTCACCATTGGGTAAAGTAAGTGGTTCTTTTCCATTTTTGGTTATTTCCATAAAACTACCGCAGCTGTCTCTAGTTTCGCCACTTAAAGTGCCTGAAGCAATTATATCGCCAATGCGTAGGTTGCAGCCAGCTACAGTATGTTGAGCAATCCATTGATTAATAGTCCAATAAGCGTATTTAAAGTTGGTTTTTGAAATAGTTATGCCTTCTTGGTATTTAGCTGTTTTTAAGGTAACATCTAAAGAAATATCATAGCTATATAACTCTTTATCTAAGAGGTAGTTTAATGGCTTAGGCGATTGAGTTGGAGCTGGAACTTTAAAAGCTTCTAATTCTTCTATAGGAATTATAAATGGAGAAATAGAAGTTAAAAAGCCTTTGGAGTTAAAAGGGCCCAGTGGTTGATACTCCCATTGTTGAATATCTCTAGCACTCCAGTCATTAAGAATGCATATTCCAAAAATGTATTCTGAAGCATTTTCAATTTTGATTGGCTGGCCTAAAGTACTATCTTTACCAATTATTACTCCAATTTCAACTTCAAAATCTAATTTTTTAGAATAGTTTAATTCAGGAGT
>CALMTA010000193.1 GCA_937872505.1 uncultured Neisseriaceae bacterium
TGCTTTTATTAATCCAAACCCCCTTTAGGGGGCAAGGGGGTATCACTTGTATTATCTGAAGTAATTTCTGTAGTATTCTGTGAGTATTCTTTGTTATTTATAATAGCCTGCTTATTTTTAACATTCTGGCTTGAAAACTTATTGTATTCTTGATTGCTAGATTCCAATCTACTAGTATGCAGATTTCCTGTAAACTGATTATCCAATTTTATATACTTTAGGTTACTAAGTAAAGAAATCAAAACATTCAAATTTATTTGATAATAAGTTCTACAAGGAATACCTTTTTTAATAGTAGTAAAAACTCCAGTCTTTAAAATCTTTTTTCGTGCATTCTCAAATTCACTGCGCCCTAAAAAACATTCCTGTTGTAACTCTTCATTTATTTTATAAAACTCATTAAAATTCATAACTTTAGCCCAATAAAATAATTGACTTAAAAGTATGCCAGCTGCTAAATTATTATCTACAATTCTTGCAAATGATGGATTAAATGCTATTGGTGCATCTAGTAGTTCAGAGATAATATTTAAATCATTCATTTTTGTAATCCTTATAGTTACTAGATTTTATTCTGATATTCATATGTTCCTTTCCTATATAATATTTTTCTAATAATTAAAAACCTATGATTTTATATAATCTTCCATTAAAAATAAAAATATAATTTGCTAATTTAAAATTTGATTTATACGCTATAATCACTACTAATTACTAAATTAGCATAAATAAATGTTAATACTTGACTAGACTTATTTTTTAGAAATAATTATATTTTAATTTTACCTATCCTTAAATTATACCTTACTGTCACAACGTTATGAGAAAATTTGCAGACTTATAAATAAATTGATTTGAAACAAGAAAATTGATATGTTGCCTGAAAAGCAATAATTAATAATTTTGCTATTCTTGTAAAAATGATGTTTAAGAACAAGATAAAATCTAAAAACCTCAAATAAATTTAAATAATGTTTGACGTAAATCTTTATTTTACACTGCCAAAATAATTCTTAAAAACTTATGATTTCTTTTTAAAATAATAATTATTATTGAACTGCTTTCCTATGTATTCATTGTAAAATATAGTGTTTTATCAATATAAACCTTAATTTAATGATATTATTAATTCTTATTAAAACCAATTTTGCTATTTTTATAACTTTCTTGTCATTATTAAAAAAGTACAATATTTTTTAAAACTCTAAAATCAATAAATATATGCATTGACTACACTACATAAATATGTGATACTCACGTAGTATCAAGCAATTAATCGATATGTATTTGAAAAGGAATAGTTTTATGCTGAATACATTAATCCCTATTAAGTGGGTCAAACTTAATCAGTTTAGTAAATTAACTGGTATTACTGAAAATGCCGTGCGAAAGAAACGCCATGAAGGCAAATGGGGTGAGAAAATCGTAAAAACAGCAAAAGATCATATGTTATATGTAAATATTGAGGAATATCAAAAATGGATCGAACAATAATAAACCATGCAGGTATTGAAATTAGCGATAGCGGTAAATCTATAAGAATAATTTTTATGTTTAAAAATATTAGATGTAGAGAAACAATAAATCTACAACCAACAAAAGCTAATATCAAATATTGTACTAATTTACGTGCTGAAATATTAAATAAAATTGCTAAAAATGAATTTAATTATGCTGATTATTTTCCTGAATCAAAATTAGCAAAACGGTTAGGACTCATTAAAGAGCAACAAGTAATTCATTGTAGTAGTATTCTAGAAAAGCAATTAACTAATTATGCTAAAATGGTAGAAAATGGTTATATGTCACCATCAACTTTTGATGGTTATCGCAAAATTATTAAAGGGCAATTAATTCCTAGTTTTGGTAAATACAATATTACTGATATTACAGCTTCGTTAATAAGAGAATGGATATCGGCACTTGAAGCTACTCCAAAAACAATTCGAAACTATTTAACGCCATTACGTAACATGTTTGCCGATGCAATAAATGAAGAACTAGTTAAAGAAAATCCAATTGAACAAATAGCTTTAAGTAAATTAATTCAAATAGCGTCAAAAAAATCTGAGTTTGATGCTGAACCGTTTGATGAAATAGAGAAACAAACAATTATTAATTCTGCAAATGGACAAACAAAAAATTTACTTCAATTTGGTTTTTGGTCAGGTCTTAGAATTAGCGAATTAATTGCACTTAAATGGGCTGACATTGATTTTAAACAAGGTGTTGCTAGTATTAGCAGAGCTAAGGTTTGTAATGTTGAAAAAGGCACAAAAACTAAATCTGGTACAAGAACTATTATAATATTGCCAAAAGCACTTGAAGCTTTAACTAATCAACTTAAATTTACCAAAGACAATGAATATATATTCAATAATCCAAATACTAATAATTCATGGTCTAGTAGTAAAAAAGTTGCAGAACATTGGAGATATTTATTAAAAATGACTAATGTGAAATATAGGAATTGCTATCAAATGCGCCATACTTTTGCATCTACTCTACTATCTAATGGTGAAAACCCATGGTGGGTAGCTACTCAAATGGGGCATGTTGATGTAGAAATGATTTTTAAAAAGTATGGTAAATGGATTCCTAAAAAAGATGAAATAGCAGGATATAATTTTGTAGGTAAATACTAATCAAAACTTTTCAAAATAAATGAAATCATCATTAAAAAATCTGGGCATAATCTGGGCAATACAAACGGAATTTTACGCATTTTAAGGCATATTTAGATATTATTTAAGGTAAATTCAAAAAGCTGGTATTGGCTCCAATGCTTGATTTTATAAGGGTTTTCTAGATAATTTATCGAAGGCACAATGGTTGCGGGGGCTGGATTTGAACCAACGACCTTCGGGTTATGAGCCCGACGAGCTACCAAGCTGCTCCACCCCGCGATTGATAAGGTATGCATTGTAACAAATAGCTTATTGCAATGTCAAATATATATTTATGAGCAGGTGACAAACTTTATTTGGCGGAAGCTGTGAGATTCGAACTCACGGAGGGCTTGCACCCTCGACAGTTTTCAAGACTGTTGCATTCAACCGCTCTGCCAAGCTTCCTACGATAAGAGCGATATTTTATACTACAAACATAATAAAAAGCAATATATATTTATGTTATTATCTAAAAAAGCATATATTTATGGTAAAATTGCGGGCTACGATGATCATCATTACCGTTTTAGGAATTGAAAAAATATGAATTTACATGAGTACCAAGCCAAAGAACTTTTGGCAAAATATGGATTAAGAGTACAAACTGGAATTTTAGCTAATTCTGCTGAAGAAGCAGGAAATGCATTTGAGCAATTAGGTGGCAAGTTCGCTGTTATAAAGGCACAAGTTCATGCTGGAGGTCGGGGTAAGGCTGGAGGAGTAAAAGTAGTAAAATCTAGGGAAGAAGCTATTAGTATTGCTAAAGGGCTAATTGGTACACATTTAGTTACTTATCAAACAGATGCTAATGGACAGCCAGTAAATTCCGTATACGTAAGTGAAGATTTATACCCAGTGTCTCGTGAATTATATTTAAGTGCAATAGTTGATAGATCAACTAGAAGAATAACTTTTATGGCTTCCACCGAAGGTGGAGTTGATATTGAGCAAGTAGCACATGATACTCCTGAGAAAATTTTTAAAACTATAGTTGACCCATTAATTGGGTTACAACCGTGCCATGCTCGCGAAATTGGTTTTAAACTGGGATTAAATAACGATCAAATTAGCCAATTAGTAAAAATCATGATAGGCAGCTATCAAGCCTTTATAGAAAACGATTTTGCTTTATTTGAAATAAATCCTTTAGCTATTCGAGAAAATGGTGAATTAGTTTGTGTAGATGCAAAAATTAATCTGGATGCAAACGCATTATTTCGTCACCCCAATTTGTTAGCTTTAAGAGATAAATCTCAAGAAAATGAACGTGAATTAAAAGCTTCTGAATTTGAATTAAATTATGTGGCTCTTGAAGGTAACATTGGTTGTATGGTAAATGGCGCCGGTCTTGCAATGGCAACAATGGATATTATTAAATTATTTGGTGGTCAGCCGGCAAACTTCCTGGACGTAGGCGGCGGTGCAACCAAAGCACGTGTTATTGAAGCTTTTAAAATAATATTAGCAGATACAAGTGTAAAAGCAATATTAATTAATATATTTGGTGGAATTGTACGATGTGATATGATTGCCGAAGCTATTATTGAAGCTGTTAAAGAAGTAGATGTTCAAATACCAGTGGTAGTACGTCTTGAAGGTAATAATGCAGAACTTGGTGCAAAACTATTAAATGAATCTGGTTTAAAATTAATTTCAGCAAATGGGCTTGCTGATGCAGCACAAAAAGTTGTTGCTTCAATAAGTTAATATGACAAAAAGGATTACTAATGAGCGTTTTAGTTAATAAAAATACTAAAGTCTTAGTTCAAGGCTTTACAGGAAAAAATGGAACTTTTCATTCAGAACAAGCTATAGCATACGGGACACAAATAGTTGGCGGAGTTACTCCTGGTAAAGGGGGATCCCTACATTTAAACTTACCTGTTTTTAATACTATGCAAGAAGCTGTAAATGTTACAAATGCTGATGCGTCCGTTATTTATGTTCCAGCACCTTTTGCACTAGATTCAATTATTGAAGCAGTTGATGCTGGTATAAAATTAATTGTATGTATTACTGAAGGAGTTCCTACATTAGATATGTTAAAAGCAAAACGTTATATCGAAAACTCCAACTCTCGATTAATTGGACCGAATTGTCCAGGTATTATTACTCCTGATGAATGTAAAATTGGAATTATGCCAGGACATATTCATTTAAAAGGGAAAATTGGCATCGTTTCTCGTTCAGGAACATTAACCTATGAAGCTGTATCACAAACTACTAAATTAGGTTTAGGACAATCTACTTGTATAGGGATTGGAGGAGATCCAATTCCAGGAATGTCATTTATTGATGCATTAAAATTATTTCAAGAAGATAAAGACACTGAAGCAATTATAATGATTGGAGAAATTGGCGGGACTGCTGAAGAAGAAGCAGCTGAATTTGTTAAATCTTTTGTTACAAAGCCTGTAGTTGGATATATTGCTGGAGTAACTGCACCTAAAGGCAAACGCATGGGGCATGCTGGAGCTATTATTTCAGGAGGTAAGGGAACAGCTGATGAAAAATTTTTAGCTTTTGAAAAAGCTGGCATAACTTATACAAGATCTCCAGCTGAAATTGGGAAAACTATGCTCTAAATAATTGTATTAAATATTTTAAAAATCCTCAATAAAAATTGAGGATTAACTTTGCAAGAAAGTTTTTAATTTTGATAGATAAACAAAATATTAATGTTTTTGAAGAAGCACAACAAAAATTATCAACTATTGCAGATTGTATTAGATTTGCTGTAACTCAATTTAACTCTCATGCCCTTTATTTTGGTCATGGAATCTCTAATGCATATGATGAAGCTGTCTATCTTGTCTTACATACTCTTAGATTACCCTTGGACCAAATTAATCCTTATTTAAACTCTATTTTATTAAAACATGAAGTTGAAAATATAATCAATGTTATAAAAAGAAGGTGTTTACATAAAATACCTAGTGCCTATATAACTAATGAAGCTTTTTTACAAGGGTATTCTTTCTATATTGATGAAAGAGCAATTATTCCTAGATCTTTTATTGGTGAAATCATTCTTAATAATTATTTAAATCCTTGGATAGAGTACCCTGAATTAATTCACAACGTATTAGACTTATGTACTGGAAATGGTTCTCTAGCTATAATTGCTGCTGATTATTTTTATGAAAGTAATGTTATTGCTACCGATATTGATAAAAGTGCTTTAGAAATTGCTAATATTAATATTGAGCGTCATAATTTACAAAATCGAATCAAAACCATTCAATCTAATTTATTTGACAATCTAGAAGATTCTAATACTAAGTTTGATTTGATTATTACAAATCCACCTTACGTAGATCAATCTCGCATGAAATCATTACCTTCTGAATATTTACACGAACCTAAAATTGCATTAGCTGGAGGAGAAAATGGTTTAACTTTTATAAACAATATTTTAGCTCATGCTAAAAATTATCTTAGTGATTTTGGAATTTTAGTTGTAG
>CALMTA010000194.1 GCA_937872505.1 uncultured Neisseriaceae bacterium
TTAGGAATTTTTATATCATCTAAATTAATTTGTTTACTAATTTCACCTTCCTGCCTGGCAATATAACCAGCATATTTAATTTGGATTTCAACCTGCTTAGCTATCTCTTCTTCATTAATTCCTACATCAAACTTGGGTAATTTTATAAGATCAGAGTATTTTATTTCAGGACGCTTTAATAAATCATGCAGTGAATATTCACGCTCTAATTCTTTACCAAATAATTCTTCAGAAATATGCTTGTCAACAATTTTAGGATTAATCCATATAGATTTTAATCTTTCAATTTCTTTAAAGACAGCATCTTTTTTCCGGCAAAATAAGTTCCATTGCAAATCTTCAACAACCCCAAGTTCCCGCCCAATTTCAGTTAAACGCATATCTGCATTATCTTCTCTTAATTGCAATCTATATTCCGCACGAGAGGCAAACATTCTATATGGTTCAGTTACCCCTTTAGTAATTAAATCATCAACTAATACCCCTAAATAAGCAGTATTACGTTTTGGACACCATGAATCTTTTTCTTGAACATATAAGCCAGCATTAATTCCTGCTAAAATTCCTTGAGCAGCAGCCTCTTCATAACCAGTTGTACCATTAATTTGTCCCGCTAAAAATAAACCATTAATTAATTTGGATTCTAAACTTGATTTTAAATAAGTTGAATCAAAATAATCATATTCAATAGCATAACCTGGTCTTAGAATATGTGCATTTTCTAAACCCTTCATAGACCTAACCAAATGTATTTGAACATCAAAAGGTAATGAAGTTGAGATACCATTTGGATAATATTCATTTGTACTTAATCCTTCTGGCTCTAAAAATATTTGGTGCGACTCCTTATCTGCAAAACGATGAATTTTATCTTCTATAGATGGACAATAACGTGGCCCTACTCCTTCTATTACTCCAGTAAACATTGGAGAACGACTTAAACCTTTCCGAATAATTTCATGTGTGTTTTGATTAGTATGAGTAATCCAGCAAGAAATCTGTTTAGGATGTAATTTTATATCACCTCTAAATGAAAAAACTGGCGCTGGAGTATCTCCAGGTTGTTCTTGAATAAGACTAAAATCTATAGTCCTACCGTCAATCCTTGGTGGAGTACCTGTTTTTAACCTGCCAATTGGTAAATTATATTCTCTTAATTTCTCAGACAATTTAATAGATGCTGGATCACCAGCTCTGCCCCCAATGTAATTATCCAATCCAATGTGAATTTTTCCACCCAAAAATGTCCCGTTAGTTAAAATTACAGCTTTTGCTTTAAATATAATACCTGATTGAGTTACAACCCCTGTTATAAAATTATTTTCAATCAATAAATCATCAACTGCTTGCTGAAATAAAGTTAAATTTTGTTGATTTTCCAGAATAGAACGAACATAAGATTTATATAAAACTCTATCTGCTTGAGCTCTGGTTGCCCTAACCGCAGCACCTTTACTAGAATTTAAAACACGAAATTGAATACCCGCATGATCAGTAGCAATTGCCATAACCCCACCCAATGCATCAACTTCTTTAACTAAGTGTCCTTTACCAATACCACCAATTGATGGATTACATGACATTTGCCCCAAAGTTTCAATATTATGTGTAATCAATAACGTTTGTAAACCCATACGGCTTGTAGCTAAAGAAGCTTCAGTACCAGCATGCCCCCCGCCTACTACTATCACATCAAATAATTTATCAAAATTCATAATTTTTAAAGTAAATTAAAATAAAATTGTAATATTTCACATGCAGCTAATTGATCTAATTTAGATTTTTGCGCTACACCTCTTATATTTTGAGCATTTAATTTATTATTAGCTATACTTGAAGTATAATCTTCATTTATAAAAACATATGGTAAATTAAATTTATGTTTTATCCTATTAGCAAATCTTTTTATTTCTAAAATAAGTTTTTCCTTATCCTCTATTTGGCTTGGCATACCTACTACAAATTGCTTTGGCTGCCACGATTCAACTAATTTTTTTATTTTATCTAATTTTTCAAACTTATTACGTCCAGTTATTGTTGCAACAGGATGAGGAATTTTTAACAATGTATTGCCCACAGCAACCCCTATTCGTGATTCACCAAAATCAAATGCCATAATCCATTGAAAATTTTCAACAATATTATTAGGCAAAAACATCTCCTGAACAATATAATTGGCTTATATTATTTATTCCTAATAATTTCAGTGCTTCATCGTATCTATTAATAGGGTCTACATCAAAAATCAAACCAGCATCCGCTTTAACCACAAGCCATTCATTATGAATAATTTCAGATTCTACTTGAAATTGCTGCCATGCTGCATATCCCACTGATACAAAAAGTTGATCTTTATTATTCCCATTTGCAATCTGCGTTAAAATATTTTTATTATCAGTCAATTCAAATAATTTACCATCATTAAACTTATAATGTAATACAAATCCATGAGAAGAATTAATTGGCCCACCTAAATAAAGAGGTCTTTTTAACCAATTTGGATTATATTTTGCTAAATCAACACCATGAAAAGCATTAATTAAAGTTCTACCTACTGGTTTATTAATTATTACCCCAACAGCACCATTACTTCCATTATGTTCAGTAATACATACTACGCTTCCTGAAAAAATATCTCCATGATTAAACGAAGGCATAGCCACTAAAAAATGGTTCGTTAAATTCATCATTTAAAAAAAACCTTTCTAATACTTCATTTTAAAAAAAACATCACTCATATTCTAAATAAGAGTATATATTGTATCATATTACACAATAGGACACTAATTAAATTTTAATTACATTTAAGTTGATCTAAGACTTTATTTTTCGCATTGCTATTGATGCTTTATAATCACTACTAAACCCCAATTGCTCGTAAAATGGCATTAATTCTTTACGACAAATTAATTCAATATTTCTAATATTACTTAACTTTTTATGATTAAGTATAGTATTAACTAATTTCTTTCCTAAACCAATCCCTCTAAAACCGGGATGGATGATTATATCATAAAGGTATGCATGTATATAGTTATCTGTTAACACTCTACCAAATGCTATTAGATGATTATTAATTTTATTAATATACGCAACCATAAAAGAAGAATTTTTAATTATAATTTTAACATCATTTAGATTTCTGTCTGCTGACCCCCATTCATTTTGGTAAAGACATAA
>CALMTA010000195.1 GCA_937872505.1 uncultured Neisseriaceae bacterium
TATCAAAGCGGCGGGGGTCTTGATTGGGAGGAAGGGATTATATTTAGTAATAAATTAATCTTAGGGTTAAAATAAAGCATGGGTAAAGTAAGAATAATTGGTGGAAATTTTCGGTCACGTATTTTAGTATTTAAAAGTGATTTTTCTAGCTTTAGACCAACTCCTGATAGGGTTAGAGAAACTATATTTAATTGGATTGGACAGGATTTATCGGGAAAAATATGTCTAGATTTATTTGCAGGAACAGGTGCGCTAGGTTTTGAAGCTATATCAAGGAATGCCAAAAAGGTAGTTATGGTAGAGAATGCCCTACAAGCAATTAAAGATTTACATTTAAATAAAGATTTATTAAAATGTACTAATTTAGATATAGAAAAAAATGATGTGATTAGGTTTTTAAGTGATTGTAGGCAAAATTTTGATATAATATTTATAGATGCGCCATATAAAAGTAATTTATTGGAAGAAGTATTGCATAAATTAGTTAAAGATAAATTTAAAATTTTAAATAAAGATGGTTTAATTTATATTGAATTTAGTATAAAGCCTAATTTAAATAGTTTTGAGATAATTAAAGAGAAAAAGGCTGGTATAGTTAATTATGCTTTAATTAAACCTGTCTTATTAGAAGGAAGCAGATGACATTATTTATTACTGAAGAGTGTATTAATTGTGATGTTTGTGAACCAGAGTGTCCAAATAAAGCAATTTATCAAGGACCAGAAATATATGAAATAAACCCTGAGTTGTGTACAGAATGTGTAGGTCATTATGATGAGCCACAATGTCAGATAGTATGTCCTGTAGATTGTATTGAGATTGATAAAAAAAATCCTGAAACTAAATTAGATTTATTAGAAAAATACAACAAAATATGGCAGAAATAATAAACGCTGTAGCTGGTGTTATAATTAAAGATGGTAAAGTACTGCTAACATCTCGTCCTAGTGGAAAAATATATTCAGGAAGCTGGGAATTTCCAGGAGGAAAGTTAGAATTTAAAGAATCAGGAGTTAAAGCTTTAATTAGAGAGTTAAAAGAGGAAGTTGATATAATAGTACTTCCTGAGAATTGTAAAAAATTTATATCAGTAGTTCATGAATATCCCCATGGAATAGTTAAATTAGATGTTATATTAATAGAATATTGGCTTAATAATATTTATCCTTTAGAAAACCAAGAGATATATTGGCATGATTTTAAAACCCCCTGTAAATTAGAGCCTTTATTGCCCACAACGGAAAAAATTCTTAATTTGTTATTAAGTTTATAGGTGAAAAAATGAAGCAATATCATGATTTATTAAAATATGTTTTGAATAACGGTTATAAAAAAGCTGATAGAACTGGTGTTGGAACTATATCAATTTTTGGTTATCAAATGCGTTATGATCTAGATAAAGGTTTTCCGTTAATTACTACTAAAAAGGTTCATTTAAAATCTATAATACATGAATTGCTTTGGTTTTTATCTGGAGATACCAATATTCGTTATTTAAAAGAAAATGGAGTGAGTATTTGGGATGAATGGGCAGATAGCAATGGTAATTTAGGTCCTGTGTATGGAGCTCAGTGGCGTAGTTGGAAGGGTGCAAATAATAAAACAATTGATCAAATCAGTAATATAATTGAACAAATTAAAATTAATCGTGATTCTCGACGCCTTATAGTTTCTGCTTGGAATGTAGATGAATTAGACAAGATGGCTCTTTTGCCTTGTCATGCCCTTTTTCAATTTTATGTAGCGAATAATAAACTTTCATGTCAATTATATCAAAGATCAGCTGATATATTTCTTGGTGTTCCTTTTAACATTGCTAGTTATGCATTATTAACTAGTATGATTGCCCAAGTGTGTAATTTGCAGTTAGGTGATTTTGTGCATACTTTAGGGGATGCACATATATATAATAATCATTTAGAACAGGTAAATTTACAATTAACTAGAACTCCCAAACATTTACCTAAAATGAAAATTAATCCAGATGTTAAGGATATATTTGCTTTTAAATATGAAGATTTTATTTTAAGTGAATATGAACCATATCCACCAATTAAAGCAGAAGTTGCAGTATAAGGGATTTTTATGATAAAAACAGATGATTTATCAGTAAATCAAAATGATTTGGAGCGTATTATTTTACCTA
>CALMTA010000196.1 GCA_937872505.1 uncultured Neisseriaceae bacterium
TAAAAGGATTACGCCAATTACAATTTCCTGAAGATGCAGGTCCATTAGCTCACTCTGTACGTCCTGAATCTTATATTGAAATGAATAACTTTTATACTATGACTGTTTATGAAAAAGGAGCAGAAATAGTTCGCCTTTATCAAACCATTTTAGGAAAAGATGGTTTTAATAAAGGTTTAGATTTATATTTTAAGCGTCATGATGGACAAGCAGTTACATGTGATGATTTTTGTTTATCCATGACGGATGCTAATAATTTTGACTTGTCGCAATTTATGCTTTGGTATTCTCAAGCTGGCACACCAAATATAATAGTAAAAGATTATTATAATAGCATTAATAATGAATATACGCTATATTTTGAGCAAATTATTCCTGATACTCCAGAACAAAAAAATAAAAAGCCTATGCTAATACCAATAAAAATAGGTTTATTAAGTGAGAACGGTTTAGAATTAAATAATTTTGAAATTTCTCAAGGTAGATATATAAAACGTAATAATGAAATAATTTTACTTCTAGATTCTGAAAAAAATAATTTTGTTATAGAAAAAGTATTTAGTAAACCGATCCCTTCTTTACTCAGAGATTTTTCCGCTCCTATAAAGTTAGAATATGAATATACTTATAAAAATATAATTACTTTAATTAGAAGTGATACTGATGAATTTAATCGTTGGGATAAATTACAGTACATATATTCTAAAAAGATTCATAATATATATAATAATTTTATTAATAATAATTTATCTGATGAAATAGAAATAGAATTCTGGGACAGCCTTAAAGACTTATTAAATAGTGAAAAACTATCTCCTGAATTTATTGCCTTAGCTTTTGAAATTCCTAGCTTTAGTGAAATTCTTCCTCAAATAAAAAATGCTAACCCTATTATACTAACTAAAGCAATTGATTATTTATTATGTCTTATTGGCGAAAAATTATTTGATTTTTGGATAGAGGTTTATAATATTAATCTTACCATGCATTATAAATTTGAAGACCAAGGAAAACGCAAATTAAAGAATACAGCTTTATTTTATATAATGAATGCTTTAAAAAATAAATTAAATAATCCCCATAGTTTACAATTAGCTGAAACTTTATTATTAGGACAATTTAATAATGCAGATAATATGACCGATAGTCTAGCTGTTCTTATTGCACAAAATAATTTAGATTTTCAATTACAAGAAGAACTTTTATTAGCTTTTTATAATAAATGGTATAAAAATGAATTAGTTATGGATAAATGGTTTTCTATTCAAGCAATAAGCCAGTTAATTTCTATCGAAAAACTTAATAAACTTATGGTAAATAAAGCTTTTAATTCAACAAATCCTAATAAAATATATTCTTTATTAAGAACTTTTACTACTAATGGTTTAAAATTTAATACAATAGATGGTTATGAGTTTATCGCTAATAATATTATTGCCATAGATAAATTTAATCCCCAAGTAGCAAGTAGTTTAGCTAAAGGATATGCACAAGTTACATATTTAAATCCTAATTATAAGCAAATGGCAAAAACTACTTTACAACAAATCCTAATTCAAAAAAATATATCAAATGACATATATGAGATAATAAATAAAACTATTAATAGTTTATAAAAATAGATACTTATTATTATAAAAATATGCTAAAATACTTTTATATATTTAGTTTATTAAACTTATAAACATTTGGTATCTTTTATATTAAACAAAATTTTAAACAAAAAATAAAAATGGGAAGTTACCAACATAGTTATTAAGTAAATCTGTGGATAAACAATTTTTTTTTAATTATATCAAATACATTTGAATTTAGCACTTATTAGGAGTAAAATATGAATAGCTGTTGGTTCGTTCTTTCAAATGCTTGTCATTTACAAATTTATTCGTCCGATAAAGTTGAAAAAGATGCAGATATAAATTTAACATTACTAAAAGAATTACATCACCCTGAAAGTAGCTTAAAAAGACAAGAGTTTGAAACAACTAAACCAGGTCACTATAAATCTTCACCTTCTAGACGTGGTTCCTATGAACCTACTGATGTTAGAGAAATTGAAAAAGATAAATTTTCAAGAGAAATTGCTGAGTTATTAAAAAAAGCCAAGCAATTAAATCAGTTTAAAGATTTAATATTAATAATGCCTGCCCATTTTCATGGCCTTTTAGATTCACATTTAGCAAAAGATGTTAGGGAATCAATTATTAAAATAATTCATAAAGACTATATTGATGACTCTAATCATAGACAAAGTTTATCTAAATTAATAAAATCACATATTTAGATATAAATTAAGCTAGTTTTGGTGGGACTATTCCCACTTAAGTGTCAGTTCACACATCCATTAAATTAAATGTGCAAACACACTGTAATTTTAGTGCATTTGCCCACATCTGCCAAAATAGTGATGATATTCGATTTTGTATCCATTAGATGGAAATTTACCTGTAATATATAGATAAGTAAAAACTTCTTTAAAAACTTCGCGTTGTGCACCTAAATTTGTAGGAAGCCCAGTTATTATTTTAGCAATCGTATTAATAAATAAATCTTCATTTTTGTTTTTAATTGCTAAAAATAATTCTAATACCACCTGCCTATCATAATACCTTTGATGTACCATAAACATGCCATCAAATAATTCATTTTGGTCAGCATTATTATATAGAGATCTAGCACGGTTATCATATCGATCTTTACTTATTTTCTCTGTTTTTTCTATTTCGTTTTCATAAATTACTACATTAACTAAAGCAATGGTAGCCATTTTTTCATCTATTTTTTCAAATAACCTATTCTTCATAGCCAATTCTATTTCATCAAGAGGTAAAGTTTTAAAATCAGGATTTGGAACTATACCAAACTCTACAGATATTTTATCATTATTTGAAGATTCAGCAATAATAGCTTCTTTCATGTTAATTGGTAATCCTTCAATGAATTCATACCTGACGTTTAATTGATAATTATTTTGATATGGTTCTATATTATAAGCCTCATCTTCAAAAAATGATTGATCTCTTATAGTAAATGCTAGAATACCATTACTAAATTGGTTTAAAACATTTTCAATATTTACTTTATCACCTTGATTATCTTCATAATAGTCTAAATATTCATATTGAGGTGAATTAATTCTTTTTATAAAATTATTAATTAATTCTTTAATTTCTGAAGTATCATAATTTTGTCTATTTGCATTGTTATTATGAAGATTATTAATAATATTAAGAATTTGATCAGATTTATTAATAAGATAATCAGGCTTTATTATACAATCTGGGTTTAAGCTAGCAAATTCATTTGCTTCTATTGTTGTTATTTGATTATCAGATAAATCAAGCTCAGTTAAGTTAGTTAAGCCATTAAATGCATTTACCTCTATTGTTGTTATTTGATTA
>CALMTA010000197.1 GCA_937872505.1 uncultured Neisseriaceae bacterium
ATTTTAGACCATCTTGATTTAAAGCGATGTTTACCAATTCCATCATTTGACCATTAATACTTTTACTTTAGGATATATACAAAATCCACTTTGAACAAATTCAATTGGTTCAGAAACTACATTAGCTTTAATCAAATCTTCTAATATTGTAGGAACATTATTTGTATCAAGAAAAGTTTCATTTTCATTAACTGATGCATCTACAAGATTTACTGTTGCTTTGCAATAAGGTAAACCATCTAAACTATCTGTAGCTACAATAGCAATTCGATTATTACTATACCTTTTTAATGCTATTTCACAAAGTGTGTTATTTATAACTACTTCCATTTTATTTTAATTTAAATATTTGATTATTATTTTTCATAATATTAATTGAGATATTTGATTACTCCATTCATCCAAAAAATTTTTAGGATACTCACTTAATGTTCCGTTTCTGTCTGTTTTAATTATAACAGAACTTTTATTGTCATCAAAAGGAATAAAATGAAAGTTTAAATTTTCTATTTCTTTATCTTTTCTTGCAACTCTTAATCTATTTATAATATGGTCTGAATTAGTTGTAATACATATCATATTTTCTTGAAAAAATCCAGAATTAAACTTTTTATGTGAATAAATATCTCCAAGTAAATCCTCTATCCACTTAACTTGTAACATTGGGTGCAATATATATCTTTCGGGAAAGTGAAATGTAGTAGGGCTTACATATAATAATTTTTCAGGATTTCCGCAATTTACATTTACTATCATAATGTTTCAATATTAGATTTTAATGTTTTAAAAGAACTTGAGTTTATAATAGGATGATCAGATTCTAAAAACTTTTCTATTAAGTATATTAAATTTTCAATATGTGTCAATTTAGGTGTACTGTCTTCTATTATTTTATAATCTAATAATTTATAACTATTAATTTTTTCTTCTTCATATAATGCTCCACCAACATATTCTTCCATTTTAACATATGAAAAATCATAATTCATGTCATCAATAATGCTTTCTAACTGTATATCATCAGAAGCATCAATATTCATTTCAAATGTTATTTGTATTTTCATAATAAATTAATAAATATCTTCTGAATAAAGTTCATCAAAAACATCATTTCTAATTAATTGGTTGTTTTCTTTAGCTATAAGCATTGCTTCTTTACGATTGACAAATCTACCATTACTTGTGAGAAAACCTTGTACAAAGCTTCCTGTGCTGTTTTCACCTGATGTAACAGTTCTTAAACCTGTCAACTTTAATACACTTAATATAATATCAGCATGTCTATAACCACTTATTATTATATCATTATTTTCTCCATATTTACTTTGTATTGATTTATACAAAATTGCAGCACATAATATTTTTTCCACTATGAAAATTTTTTAATATGTTTTTTAATCCATTTTAATCTTGGATTAATATCACATGATTTCCAATAAAATAAATTATTGCGATTTAAAAAAGCATCAATACTTGAAAAAATAGAAGGTCTATTACTTTGAATATATCTATATAAAATTCGATGTTCTTCTTTATTAATTAAATTATCCTCTAATAAGTTGTGTATCCAATTACACATGCCTATTATAAAATAATCTTGATTATCCAACATTAATTGTAATAATTCTTTTATACTTCTTCTTGTTTCCATTATTGTATATCTACATTTAAAGCAATGTTTGAAATTTGTACACCACTTCCTAATTTAATTATTAAGTTAAAAAGCATTTTCAATGTATCTTCATCAGTAATTAATTGACGACAAGTTCCATCATCAAATTTACCAATTAAAGCTAATTTTTTTACGTCTTGCTCCATAAGTTAGTTTTTTGTTGTTAGTAAAAGTTTAAACTCACTAAAAAAAGGATTTTCGATTTGCAGTCAAAATGTTTTTTTGTTATTATAAGTGAGTTGTTTTATTTAAAGAATTATTCTTTTTTCAACAAATTAATAGGCATATTGCCATACAAAGGGGTCTTCCCGTCCCGCTTTATTTTTCTAATTTCTCTTGGATTTTTCATAATTTCTTCGTATTTTTGTTTATGGATACAAATTTTATAGTTTACGCGCATTATACTAAAAGTGATAATCGTCTTTTTTACATAGGAGAAGGTAGGTTAAAAAGAGTCTATTCTATTCATTCTAGAAACAAATATTGGAAAAATATTGTTAATAAAAATGGGTTTTATGTAAAAATTCTATATAAAAATCTTTCAAAACAAAAAGCTGAAAATATAGAAACAAGATTAATAAGAAATCTTAAAAAACGAGGTGTTAATTTAGCAAATTTTTGTATTGGTCCAATGTACAAAAATCATTGGCTTTTAAATGCTCCTAAAGAAAGACATCCTATGTTTGGTAAGAAATCACCGAATTCATCAAAAAGAATTACAGAATGGAATAAAAATCATTCTGGAGTGAATTCTCCTACTTTTGGTAAAAAAAGACCTGATTTAGCAGAAAGAAATAAATCAGGTCTTTTTAGAAGAAAACTAATACCTGTCAGATGTATTGAAACTAATGAAATTTTTTCTTCAATATCTGAAGCTCAATTAAAATATCCTTCCAAACACTACGCTAGAAATATTAGGAAAAATTGGTCTATTTGTGGTTTACATTTTGCCTATCTATAAGCATTTGTAATGCAGGGGGAGCGAAATAAAGAGGTTGTTTAGTATCTCTCCAAGCTTCAATAAATTGTTGTTGCAGCAATTGAGGTGTAATACCAGAAGAAATGATTCTATTTTCTTCAGCTTTAAGTGAAGCTAATTCATTTCTTTTTTTCTGTTCAATAATCTGTTGATCAATTACAGATACATTAGTATTAACTTCATTTCTACTATCAATTTTAGCCTTAACTTTATCACTAAAGTCCAAGTTAGCACTAAAAGTAATAAGTTCTAATCCTTTTTCATTAAAGGATTCTTTTACTAAATCTTG
>CALMTA010000198.1 GCA_937872505.1 uncultured Neisseriaceae bacterium
TGCCTAAAGAAATTTTTTGCCAACACATTAGGATGATATCCTATCTTTTCCATAGCATCATATACTTTTTTTCTAGTTTTTTCAGAGATATATCCTCTATCGTTCATAACTCTAGATACTGTTGTTACGGATACACCAGCTTCCTTTGCAACATCTTTTATATTAGCCAAAAAAGTACCTCCTTTGTCTTACTTAATTAGTATATTATACCATAATAGTTTAGAGATTTTGAGTAAGTACATAATAACTTATTTTTAAATCCTGAATTGTATAATTAAATCAGACAAATATATAAACAAAAAAAGACACTTATGATATACTTAGTTAACCTACTAAAATCAACAAAAGGAGTACCAAAAATGTCTTTTAATCATATTAACATAAATCAGCTAACAAATCTAGAAGCAAATTACTATTTAGGCGTGAAAGCAAGAGCTTGCGCTCAAAGAATGAAAATTGGAAAAGATAAAGTTTACAGATATTACAAGCTATTTATGCAAGGACTTACTGTTCAAGAAATATATAATCAATACCTAATAAATAAATCTAGATGTGGAAGAAAGCCCATTGTATTAAGCAAAGAAAAATTAGATGATATCAATAATAAGCTAGAAAATGATTGGTCTTTAGATGCTATCGCAGGAAGAGATAAAATAGATGGAAAAGATGAAAAAATATCAACAAAAACATTATACAAATTAGCAAAACAAGGTGTAATAGATATAAATAAGTTGAGACGTAAGGGTAAAAATAACCCGAAGGGTCATAACGAAACAAGAGGTAAAATTAATACATGTAAAACAATTCATGAAAGAGATGAAAAGTATCCTAATGCTAAAACTAGTATAGAATATGGCCACTTTGAGGGAGATACTATTGTAGGAAAAGCTAGAAAATCAGCTATAGTTACTTTAGTAGAAAAGTATTCAAAATATATTGTATTACTTAAAGCAAGTAGAAAGAGTGAGGATGTTAAAGAAGCAATTTGCAAATGGCTATCATCTTTACATAAGTCGTGTATATCTACTATTACATTTGATAGAGGTAAAGAGTTTTCAAAATGGTCAGACATAGAAAAAGATAGTTCAGTTAATATTGAAATCTACTTTGGAGACCCTGGATCACCAGGTCAAAGAGGGCTAAATGAGAATTCAAATGGAATAGTTAGAAAAGATTTACCTAAGTCTACAGATTTATCTGCATATTCTCAAGAAGAATTAAATATGATTGCGTATAAATGGAATTCTATACCTAGAAAATCACTAGACTATAAAACACCAAATGAGGTTATAAAAGAAGCAACTGGATTTGAAAGCTTACTTACATTTGCTTAGTGATTCATAAGTAATTTGTCTGATTTAAATTGACAATTCAGGTCATAAAAAGTTGCATGAAATTCTCCATCATTAGCTATAGTTTCTCTAATTTTATGATCCATAAGACTTACAGATATATTTCCTATACCACAAATAAGTGCTGTAGAAAGTATTATTCCTATTATAGTAACAATAGTCCTTCTTTTATTTTCTTTTAAATATCATAATGTAAGTGATGTGTATAAATTCATTTATATCACCTCATCTTGCTTTATAGTACCATCTTCTATAGTTATAACTCTATCTGCTTGAAGTGCAATACTTGGATCATGAGTTATCATTATTAATGTTTGATTATATTTTCTAACAGATAACTTTAATAATTCTAATACTTCTTTAGAATTTTTGCTATCTAAGTTTCCAGTTGGCTCATCTGCTAAAACTATAGATGGTCTATTTATTAAAGCTCGTCCTATAGAAGTTCTTTGTTGTTGCCCTCCACTTAATTCATTAGGAAGATGATTTGCTCTTTCTTTTAATCCTAATGTTTTTAATAAATCATCTAGATAATCTTTATCTATTTTTCTATTGTCCAGTTCAGCAGGTAATAGTATATT
>CALMTA010000199.1 GCA_937872505.1 uncultured Neisseriaceae bacterium
TCACCAGCGTAAACTTCTTCAATTTCCTCACGTTGATTTGCATGCATTTGTACAATACGACCAATACGCTCTTTTTTTCCTCTAGTAGGGTTATATACTGAGTCACCAGATTTAACGACTCCCGAATATACACGGAAGAAGGTTAATTGTCCTACATATGGATCATTCATTAATTTGAAAGCTAATGCCGAGAAAGATTCTTTATCATCTGCTTTTCTAGTATCAGGAGTACCATCTTCCAGCATTCCTGTAACTGCAGGTATATCCACAGGTGATGGTAAATAATCAATTACAGCATCTAACATTGCCTGAACACCTTTATTTTTAAAGGCAGAACCACAGAACATTGGAATAATTTCACAAGCTATGGTACGTTGACGTATTGCAGATTTAATTTCAGCTTCAGTTAATTCGTTTCCATCTAAATATTTATTCATAAGCTCTTCTGATGCTTCAGCTGCTGTTTCCAATAAATGTCCACGCATTTCTTTGCATTTTTCTAATAGTTCACTAGGAATATCAACATACTGAAATTTCATTCCTTGAGAAGCATCGTCCCATGCAATAGCTTTCATTTTTACTAAATCAATTACACCTTGAAATGATTCTTCAGCACCAATTGGTACTTGCATTGCTACAGGATTGCCTTTTAAGCGAGATTTAATTTGATCTAACACTTTAAAATAATTAGCACCCTGACGATCCATTTTATTTACGAATGCAATTCTTGGTACACGATACTTATTAGCTTGACGCCATACTGTTTCTGATTGTGGTTGAACTCCACCAACAGCACAATACACCATACAGGCACCATCTAATACTCTCATAGAACGTTCAACTTCAATGGTAAAATCTACGTGCCCTGGAGTATCAATAATATTAATTCTATGTTCAGGGTATTGTAAATCCATACCTTTCCAGAATGTAGTTGTTGCAGCAGATGTGATAGTGATGCCACGCTCTTGTTCCTGTTCCATCCAATCCATTGTTGCTGCACCTTCATGTACTTCACCAATTTTGTGATTGACACCAGTGTAGAATAAAATGCGTTCAGTAGTTGTTGTTTTACCCGCATCAATATGTGCTGAAATACCTATATTGCGATATCTTTCAATTGGGGTCTTCCTCGCCATTATTAATTTCTCCTAATTAGTAACGAAAGCTTGCAAACGCTTTATTTGCTTCTGCCATCTTGTGTGTTTCATCACGGCGCTTCATTGCTGAACCACGACCTTCTAATGCTTCCATTAATTCATTTGCTAAGCGAATATCCATAGATTTTTCATTACGTTTTCTAGCAGCATCACGAACCCAGCGCATTGCCAAAGCGATTTGTCTAACTGGTGCAACCTCTACAGGTATCTGATAGTTAGCACCGCCAACTCTTCTTGATTTTAATTCTACTAAAGGTTTTACCGAATCTATTGCTTGATTAAATACTTCAATAGCATTTTTCTTAGATTTATTTTGCACTATATCTAATGCATTATAAACAATCTTTTCTGCTACTGCTTTTTTGCCACGTTCCATAATTACATTAATAAATTTGGAGAGGGCAATACTGTTAAATTTAGGATCAGGTAATACCTGTCTCTTTTCAATCTCTCTACGTCTAGGCATAAGTGTATGTCCTTAAAATGTTATGCTGATTTAGAGCGTTTAGCCCCATATTTTGAACGCGACTGTTTACGATTTTTAACTCCTGCTAAGTCCAGTGTTCCACGGACGCAGTGATATCGTACCCCAGGTAAATCTTTTACACGACCACCACGGATAAGAACTACTGAGTGTTCTTGTAAATTATGACCTTCACCCCCAATATAACTAGTTACTTCAAAACCATTTGTCAAACGAACACGGCATACTTTACGTAATGCAGAGTTTGGTTTTTTTGGTGTAGTAGTATATACACGGGTACATACGCCCCTTTTTTGAGGGCAGTTTTCTAAAGCTGAAGATTTACTCTTACGTTTAATCTTTTTCCTAGGGCTTTTAATTAATTGATTAATTGTAGGCACTTCTAATCCTTTTTTGATAAAAACCCAAGCTTCTAGCTTGAGTTCATAAAACTAAAATCATTTTAGATTTTAGACCATAAATTATTAATACTTTTATCTTAATGATAGCCGTTCCAACTATCATTTGGCAACGTGATAAAAAGTTTTTTGCAAAAAACCTTGATTGTAAAGGATGGATTCTAACATAAATCAATGTATAAAATCAAGTTATTTCAATTATTTATTTGCGATATTTTATAATTGATGATTTTATATAATAATTTAGTGCTAATTATCCCAATTTTTTGCCGTTTTTAAATTAACGCTTAGTTTTACTTTAAGAGTGATTGAATCAATCATAAGTCTTACTAGATTAGTTTCTATTAATTGTTTTTCCGAATCAGGTACATGTAAAATAAGTTCATCATGGACTTGTAAAATTATTTTAGTAGCTAGTTTATTTTCAGATAGCCATTTATCAATGTTGCCCATTACAATTTTAATTATATCGGCTGAGGTGCCCTGCATTGGAGCATTAAGTGCTAACCGCTCTTCTGCTTCACGAATAATTTTATTATTTGAGTTTATATTAGGTAAATAGATTTTACGACCCCATAAAGTACTTACAAAACCATCGTTATGAGCATCATTTTTAATTTTTTCTAAACATTCTTTTATTTTAGGATATTTGGCAAAATAAGTATCAATATAAATTTTTGCAGTAGCTCGGTCTATGTCTAATTCTTGAGATAAACCATATACAGTTTTACCATATAATAAACTAAAATTTATTATTTTGGCTTTACGTCGTTCTTCTTTTGAAATTTCCTCAATTGGTTTTTCAAAAACTTCGCTAGCAGTAATACTATGAATATCTAAATTATTATTAAATGCAGCAATTAAATTTTCATCATTACTAAAATGAGCAAGAATTCTCAATTCGATTTGTGAATAATCAGCACAGATAAGAACATGATTAGGTTCTGCAATAAAGCACTCTCGAATTCGTCTGCCGAATTCGTTTCTGTTAGGAATATTTTGTAAATTTGGATCTTTAGAAGATAAGCGTCCACTAGCAACAACTGCTTGTTCAAAAGTAGTATGGACTTTATTATTTTTATCAACCATTTTTGGTAATTTATCTACATAAGTATTTAATAATTTATTAAGCATTCTATACTCTAATAAATATTTAGCGATAGTAATACCTTGTTTTTCCAATATAATTAATGTATCTTCATCAGTTGAAAATGCTCCGGATATATTTTTTTTAATGCCAGTAGTGGGGATATTTAAATTTTTAAATAAAATTTCTTGTAGTTGTTTTGGTGAGTTAATATTAAAAGTAGTTTTAGCACTGTGATAAATATTATTTTCAAGATCTTTTAATTTTGAGATTAGTTCGTTTTCAATTATTTTAAATTTATTAATATCAAGTAGAACTCCTTCATTTTCAATTTTTACTAAAATATTAGCTAATGGAAGTTCAATATCATGATATATTATAAGCTCTTTTTTATCTAATTGTATTCTTATTTGCTCTTCAACAAATAATGCATGTTCTATGATCATACTACATTCTTTAATTATTGCATCATTATTATTTCTATTCCAAATAGAGTCTTTAGTAGTTTTACTGTGAATTTTTGGAATATCTATTACTTCTAAATTTAATATTTCACTGTAAATTGCAGATAAAGAATGATTAATTCTTGAGTTTTTTACATAGTGAGCAAGTAAAATATCACCTCTTACATTGTTAACTGTAATATTAAACTTGCTTAACAATGAAATTAAATCTTTATAATTTATAGCAATTTTATGGAGATTACTATTAAAAAAAGGTATTAGTAATTTTAAAGTATTTGATGAGTCATTTTCAGTAGCAAATAAATCATGGTGTTTATTTTCAATATCAATTATATAAATTGTGTCATCAGTTGCAATAAAAATAAATTTGATTTGAATAGGATTTAAAAAATTATCTGGTATTACTAATAAAGCAACAGGTATTTTTTTGGTAATAAGTTTATCTAGAGTATTTTGAATATCCTTCTCTGTTTTTAGAGTAATTTGTGGTAGTTTTTTGTTAGGTATAGCAACAGAGTTTTTTATACTATTATGAGTTTCATTGGATAGTTGGTTAAGCCATGATTTAAAACCAAGTTTTGAATAATATTCTTTCAGTAACTCAATATTTACTGGTTTTATGATTAAATCGGAAAAATTATTATTTGGTAAAAAATCTGATAAATCTAAATCATGTTTAATTGTTACTAGTGTTTTTGCTGTTTTAAGCCATGGTTCTGCTTTTCTTAAGTTTTCTCCAACTACACCTGAAAATTTAGAACTATTAGCAATTATATTTTCTAAATTACCATATTCATTAAGCCATTTACAAGCAGTTTTAGGTCCACATTTTTCTACGCCTGGTACATTATCAATCTTATCACCGACTAACGATAAATAATCGATAATTTTATCAGGGGCTACTCCAAATTTATTAATAACACCGTTATGATCTAATTTCTCATCAGTCATAGTATTAATTAATGTAATATCATCATCAACTAACTGGGCAAAATCTTTATCAGAGGTTGCAATTAATACTTTATAACCGTTATTTTTAGCAGCAATTGCAATAGAACCAATAATGTCGTCAGCTTCGATTCCTTCTTTAAAAATTACAGGAATACCTAATGCTTTAATAATAGCATATATATTTTCAAATTG
>CALMTA010000200.1 GCA_937872505.1 uncultured Neisseriaceae bacterium
AGCTGCATGAGGAATACCTGCAAATGGACTTTTGTATGTAGGACTATTATTATACGCTGCTAATACCTTGCGTGGATCAGAAGTTTGTTCATTGAGTTTTATCAATGCTTCTGTTGCATCTTTCATTCCACGTGCATTTAACTTAGGTGTTGCAAATTGATATGATTTAGGTTCTTTGTATTGGTATCTTTTATCTACATTAGCTGCTAAGGAAGCTGGGCTAATTTGGTCACTTTTGCCTCTAAACTTATTTATTACACTTAAATCAATATCTGGCATAAGCGCTGCTAATAGTTCATAATCTTTACCACTTTTTAATTTATTAGACAATACATAACTACCTTCTTCTAAGTTATCTGTTGGCATGTTGGTAGGCATTTGGTTATGTGTAGTTTTGGCATTAGTAGGATATACCATAGTCCTACTTGGGTTTACAATATATTCGCCTTTTTCAGTTTGCACTGGATTAGAGGCTGTTCCACCATACGCCATTTGTAATCTATTTAAACTTTCTGCATTTCTTATATCAGCTTGCGTTAAATTGCTGCGTTCAGCATGTTTGAAGAAAGTCATTAAGTCTGCATAATCTTTTGCCTGCAGTTTATTTTTTATTCCTTGTTTATCCCCTTTTGGTTTTTCTGATAATATATGACTTATTACACTGTTACCAATACTATTTACCAATGCTCCTGCATATTCTTTCTTTACTATCTTATCAGCAGTTATCACCACTTCTGGTAGTAATAACGAATTTGGATTGAGGTCCAATGCTTTTAAGTTAGGGTTAGATAAACTGTGTTGACCAACACTAGTATATCTTACCATATCTTCTTTTATTCCGCCTCCATCGCCATACTTTTTTACATAGCCTCCATATTTAGCATATCCTAATTCATCTGGATACTGTACTGCTTGCATAGAATTAACTATACCATCTGCTTTTGCTATTCTGTCTTGCTTATCTCCTTCTTTTTTAGAATTTATCCCACCAACTATACCTGCTATTGCTGGCAATAAAAAACTTAGTCCGCCAGTCATAGGAGCAAGTTGCGCAGCTAAAGGTAATGTTGCTCCTGCACTGTGTGCAAACCCACTGCCAAATGTTTCTCGTTTTTGTCCTCCAATACCTCTACGTTCAAGTTTATCTGATAAAAGGTTTAATCCTAGTCCGCCTGCTGTTCCAACCGCTCCTGTTATACTTGCTATTTTATCCCATTGTTGTTGGTTTTGTTCAGCAGTATAATCTTTACCTAATGGTTTAAATACGTTTGGCATACCAAACAAACCTTTTGCAAATCCTCCATCATCAAATTTAGGTATATGGGATTGCTGGATAGTTTTATTTTTCTTTGTTTGCATTATCTATTTGATTTAGTTGCATTACTTGCTAATTGTTTTGTAACATATCGTTTAAATCTATCTGCTACATTATTTTTAACTAAACGGTACACTATAAAGTTATCTCTGAAATCACTTATATTGTAATATTCTTTAGTGCCTAATACAATAGGGTTAGGTGCTTGATTTACAACTGCTAAACAATCTTGTGTATTATGTGGTCTTGTATAATCTACCACTGCATCTGTAAACTGATTAAAGAACCATAAGCCCTCTTTATTATTAACATAAGTTACGTTATCATTAATTGCATTCTCCATATAATCATCTTGCTCTTCTGTCTTAGCTACAAGTGCTAGTTCACCACTATTCTGCCTTGTATTCCATACCACCGCACTGTCAAACGTGTTCAAAACTAATACTTCGCTGCCATAAAGTGCATTATATTCATACGCATATTGCTGATATAAAATATTAGACCAAGTTTTAATAGTGTCCCAAGTATCTACTATTTCTAGTTTGTGGGGAAAATATTCATTATAAAACATTTGATATTCATTAGGTTTGTTATGTTTCCATAAAGTACTTTCTAACGGATCAATATTACTCTTAGCACTGAACAAATCTTTGCGTGTTTGAATATACATTTCAGGTATATAACTATGAAAGCTTACAAAGCGTTCTGTAAGATAACTATAACTAAGTGTAAAACTTGTATTACAAAACCAATCAGTATCTAAGGCAGATACTTCTGTACCTGCGCCTGTAAGGTAGTATTTAAAGTTTTGTATATACACAGGAGCTACAGGTTTATAATCTTTAAATGTAACTAACAACCTACTATGCCTATGGTCAAAGCCCATGTGCCAACCAATACCTTCTGGATTAGTATAATTGTTTGCTGCTTGTATTTCATACGGTAGCATTTCTTTTTGCCAGTTTAGCATACCTACATTCAATGGTTTTACTTTCTCGCCATCAAAATTATATAGTATACCTGCTTTATTATCTATAAAGAAATACCCATATTGATTTAGTAGTGTACCTCTATTCTGTTGTAGTCCACTTGCACCTTCATCTGCTGCATAAATATATTTAGGAGTTTGTCCAAATATAGAACCAGAGCCGATATATAAGTTCTGTGTGTTAGTCAGTAACTGGTCTTCTGTTGTATATACTCGCCATAAGTTATTTTCAGTGTGAGCAAAGAAGTTATTTGCAATTGTAAATATATTGTTTAATTGTCCTGTAAATCTTGGTATGTTTAAATAATTATTGTATCTAAACACTAACCAACCATCTTCTTTTGTTTCAAGATTATCTTCTTCTGATACTGCAATAGTATTCTTTAATTGATTATTACATGCACAAGTTTTATAATTTAGTCCCATCCCTAAAAACAGTCTTGTATCATTTACTTTGCTATAATCTATATTATAATTGTAATAGTTGTCTATTCCTAAACCTACATACTCATCTGCATCATCATCATATCTGAATTGCTGTAAATAGCTTGCTTGTGGCTCTCCACCATTTGGTATACTACTGTCTAATACCCACACTCCTCTACCTAAACTTGGGTAATATATTTCACCACTACCAAGATTGCCTTCATGTCTTAGATCCACATTTATATCAGATTCAAATACAGAATGTATTAAGTAATTTTCTGGCTGTATGTTTTCGTACAAGTTAAATAATGTAGAGTCAATGTTTATGTCAAAGGTTCCATTAGTTCTTCTATACGCCCAGTAGTTAATAAAGCTATCCCCATACACTTTAAAATTAGCATAGGTTGGTTCGTATTCATCTGTACTAATATTTAGTATTAAGTTATTGTAATACCCAGTACTTATGTATTGCTGTCCTAACAGATTACCATATTGAGAACATCTATAATTCTTTAATGCTACATAGTGACTATACGCACATAAAACATCATTAGGATTGTTACCTGTTTGATAATCTACTCTAGAATTATCGTTCATCCCCGGCACTAATGTAAAATTACCGCACGCAATATTAAAGTAGAAATAATCTGTTGGGTATAGCAAATCATCTGTTTTAGGTATATGGAACAACACTGCACTTTCTCCTAACATATTATTTATAGGGACAGTATTAGTAGCTACAATACTATTTGCATTTAAGTAAGTTGAAAAATCAACTTTACGATTTACTAATCTTGGTACCATTACCTTAGTATCAAGATTTATATTTTCACGTAATGCGTACTGCGCAGCTTCAACTTCACCATATACTTTACCTTTACCCTTATGCTGATAATCACTTGCAGCATAAGTCACATTCAAACTTGGGTTATTAAACTTAGAACTATAATAATTACTTATACTTGTATTTGGTGAATGGAATATATAGTTAGATGATTTTTCATATTCATTATTAAAAGATGCCCCGCCAGTAAATGGAAATGTGAGATACGAATTTACTCCTTTTTTAGGGTAATCTTGGACTGCACCTCCTCCCATAAAATCAGTACTAGTATAACATTTATGTGTTAAGCCTTTTGCTACTACTGATTTATTAGATTCAGTGCGTTTAACATAAACAATATGATAACGCTTAACTTGTACTTCTGCATCTGGTGGCGGAATTACATTACTAAATTCTAAGCCAATTGGGTAAACATATAAATCATCATACGGCTTATAATCTGCGCCTAAATTCTCTGGGTCTTCTACATGTGATAATTCATTGCTTGAAAAATGCGGTTCTAATCTTCTTGATGGCATTCTATGATAACGAACTGGTGTACCTGTTAAATCACCAAACATTAAACTTCCATCACATCTTTCTACTTCTGGGTATACTTCACAATCTTCCCAATATGCTAATCTACCTTTATGCCATACTCCTGATCCTAGTATTAATGGTTCGCCACATTCGCCTCCTTCTATTATAGTTTCTACTTCTGGCTCCTCTGTAATACAAGCCGTATTAAATATTTTCCATACTGGAGCAGGACAGCCTAAGAAGTTATTAGCATCATTCTCTGGAACAATATCGTCTATGCTTGTGTATTGTGTTGGTGGTAATGCACCTTCTACGCCTGGATTTACAAATTCAGATAGTATCGGCAATTCAACACAATCGGCTACACTTTCTTTTGTTGGTCCAGGTATATGAAATGCTGGCGAATATGAGCCATCACAGAACTCCCATACTATGCCTATTGAATAAACTTCATCTGCCATAAAGGATTTATTGTTCATAGCAATAGTAGGGTTCTTATACCCTTTATCTATTTTAATCTTATTAGTAAACCAAGTAGTTTCTATTTGATTTGCTAATAATTGATAATCTATATTTCTTGTTTGCTTTAAGTTGCCTAGCATTAATCTATCTTGATGTTGTGCTATTAACCAAGCAGTTAAGAATGTAGCAGTAGGCACTGTAACAGCGTTTAACGCTACAGCAGTTGTCTCTTCAAATCCAGTGTAGGTATAAGTGCTGCTAATTCCAGGTGTTTGTTGAGAAGGTAATTCATATACAGTAACTATGTTATTTACTGTTTTAATAACAACAATCTTAAACTCTTCATTATGTGTAAAATCAATATTGTTTATAGTTAGCTGTATAGACTTAGTAGTATGCGTACCTGCTGGATCACCATCTATATTTTTAAAATCATTTGATAAATTATCTTTATATACTGATATTGGATTAGTAATGTAGGAGTAGTTACCATTTATATAACTAATAGCAAATTGATATACTCCTGATTCTAAATTGCCTCCATTATCTAACACTCCTTCTACAACTAAGTTTAATCCTTTGGAACAAGTAAATACATTAAGACTTTGTGTATCTACCAATTCATCTATCTTAGATAGATTTAAGTATCTAACAGGGTTAATTCCATCTACCCAATAGATTATTGTCTCATCGCAGTAATCTAATACCTTATGTGTACCACTTATTGGATAGTTTATATTAAAAGTTAAATCTCCAACTTGATTAGACAACAATAATTGTTTAGTACAAGTTTCAGGATCAAACATACTAATACTTGAAATACCAAATGGGTCAATATAAAATAGTACTATTTTATTATTTATATGAATTGCTCCTAATACCTGACCTATTCCATCTAAGCATACTTGATTACTGTTTTCATTTACTAATCCATCTATCTCACCATATCTACTTTCAACTACAGTATTTAATGCAAATCTGTAGTCGTCTTTTGGTGTCACATCAAGCGACACATCCATTTGCATTCCTTTGTACATGTTTTATTATTTTGCTTAGTTAAAGAACTTAGAATAAGCATTAGTGTTTGGTACTATTTGACGTAGCATTCTTCCTAAGTTTTCCATTTCTTCTGTACTAAGCATATTATATTTATTTATTGCTTGTGCAAAAGCTAATGTACGAAGTTGCTTCATATCCATAAAGTATTGACGATTAGCATTGTCCTTTACTGCTGCATATTCCTTCTGTGCTAACTTCTCTTCAATGTATGCCATTACTGCTTCAATGATATGAATATCTTCTGGCAACATTGGGTAGCCTTCTGCATCTATTTTCTTAGTTAAATATGCGATTAAAAGTTGTGTTTCTTTTAGCTCTGTAAGAATACGATTATCCCTAATTGTATAACAAGGAGTTAGGTTAGAATTTACAGACTGCATATTTACAGAGCTATTTAATAACTCTACATTTACGCAATCCTTAATATGATACTGAAGATTATGAAAGCTATTATTGCACAACCTTAATGGCTGCCATGTTTTAGTAATAGGATTAGTATAGTCAGCTGATGTTGCAACTACTCTACTGTACCCTATCCATGGAGCAATACTACTTACATTTGATCCTGTAACTGACAATAATGGGGTGTTAGTTTGACATACTGTTGGTTCGCAGCCGCCGTTGGGGCATACTGTTTCATATGTTGCAACTACTTCACAATCGTCACACAGCCCTACTACAGCCTCTTTAACAACAGGTAATAGATTACTACAGTTAGATGCATCGTGTTGATTGTAGGCTATCTGTACAACTGCTATAAGCCCTTTTGGAAGCTCTGTGGAATAGTTAACCACATCAAGTAGCATTACCTGATAATCTAATGTTTTATTTATATTTAATTTATCTAATGCATCTGATGCCCATTGCATTATTACATCTTCACCTACAGTTGCTATATCTTTTTTAAGCATTGCATAATCATTAAGTATAGTCTTTAAAGATATATAATTTAATATGTTTGGCATGTTTTTCTTTTTTTGTTTTTCTATTTCTATCTATTTTATCTCTGCTTAATTCTTTCACCCCTACCTAATAAAGTAACTGGAACATCTACGAATGTAGTTTTTAATATTGCTCCTAATGTACGTTTATTAGTTCTTGTTGGTATAAATGTATAAATTGCATTGTTAATAAAAATAGCTTCTGTACCTCTATGATACCAAAACCATTTATACACATACCCATCAGTGTGAAAGTTCTTATGAATTATTCGTTTATCTAAATCTGCTGATTTACCCCAATCAGGGGCTTTGGCTTTTGTTTTACGTAGTCCAATATATCCTAATCGCATTGGTAATTTATAAGTGTAGCCTTTCATTATTTCTTCACTTAAACCTTTAAAAAACTCATCACATACATTCTCAAACAATGTTTGTAATTCTTTATCTCCTTTTGCAAATTTCTTTGCAGAGTTTCGTGTTGTATAAGGTACTTTAGTACATCGCTCCATTATTGTTCCTCTGTTTGTTGTTGTGGTCTACTTCTAGTTGTTGATTGTTGTAACATACCGTCATTTAACATATCATTTACTCCATACTGCCAATGTGCAGCTATTTCTTGTATTGTTAATGCAACTATTGAATCCAATAATCCATTCGGTACAGGGAAAGATATATCTGTGTAAATACCGCAACAGGCATCTGACACTCCATCGCTGTTACACCCAGCATTAGATATTTCAGACGGATCTTGGAAAATGGCTTCAACTCTTATGTATTTTTTTAAATGTTCGTTAATTAAATAAATATACTCATTGGTAAAGTAATAAGATATAGCTGTACGTACAGGAGCTAATCTTGATAGTGATTTATAACTGTTAAATCTATCTGGTGTAATTACAGTACCATCTAAGAATGTAACACTGTACAACTCATCTTTAATTGGCTTAGGGATTTTATTCTTAGTTCTTAACACCTTGCAACCTCTTGCGCTCGCAGGTAGGCATTCACATTCTATTTGATCAACTTCTATTAATTCCATACATGGAATTGTTTGAATTGCAAATTTATCTTCCCAGCCTTTCTTTTCTTGTTCTTGTTTTAATACTCTTTCTCGTTTTGATAGTGCAACAGACATAATATACCTACTTGATAGTCTATCATCACTATTCCAAATGCCTCTACTAAAACCTGTTTTTACTCTTGATATAACATCTTTATATGTGCTCATGCTTATTTTTCTGTTTATTTTATTTTATGGTCTTCATTTAACTTTATAGTTTTTAAATTTTGCACAATATACACCTAAATAATTAGGATATAAACCGACAATACTTAATTTATTATAAAAGATAAAGGCAGGTAGAAAACTACCTGCCTTACACTTTAATTACATGGATTATCACCTGACGGCATATTCTTTAATTCTTTTATGGTTTCATCTTTCATTCTTGAAGATTCTGATGAACCAAAGTAATAGTTAATTACTACACCACACAGTGTCGATAATGATGTTAATGCTGTTAATGATATTTGGTCAGTTTCCATTCCATTGCAGGATCTATATATAATATAACTTATATCAATTAGAAATGCTCCTACTATCATTAAAGCAATTGTGTTCTGTAAATACACTTTTATATTCTTTGCATCAAAGAATTTGTGCATTAATGGAGCATCTTTGATTAATGTTGTTGTTGACGTTTCCATTCTAACAGTGTTGCTATTGATTTTTCTGTTTCTGATACTCTTAAGTTTAATGCCGAAGTATTGTTACTAAGTGTGGTTATTTCATTAGCGATGTACCTTAAATCAGAATCTAATTGTGCCAATTTTACCGCTGTATTTTGTACAACAGTTTTTAGCACTTCTTGTTCAGTTAGTATCTTTTTAGCAAAATAAACTAATATACCCTGTAAAGATACAAATAAGAATGTTACACCTGCAGTAATAACATCATCAGCTGAGATTACTGCGCCAGCATTAAGAATATCTACAATCATATGTACTAGTACCATTTATAATAAAGAATTTATTTGTGCTTGCATAGCGCACATTTGATTTACGAGTATCTGCAGCATGTTATTTATTGGTGCAGTGAGTGTTTGGTTGTTAGTGCAATTCAGTGTAGTTGAATAGGTTCCAGATATAGCGTTTATAGAATTTAAAGTAAAAGCTTTGAAGTACTCTATTATCCCATTACCTGTAACACTAAGTACTTGTATATTACATACTATACCTGTATTGTCTACATTAATATCAGGTATAATTACAGGAACAACTACGCCTGCAACTGCTGCTTCATAGTAAAGTATAGTTGCGCCTTTAAATACTTTTATTTGTACATACAAATCAGGTGAAGGAAATGTGAATGTTATTATCCAATTGTTACCAACATGTTGTAATTGATATGGTAAGACTATATTTGTACATTCACCTTGTAAACATGCTAAATCAACTGATGCAGTTAAAGTATCTAAACCTTGACAAATAGGAGCTATAATTCCATCTATCTGTTCAACTATATTTTGCAGTGTTACGTTCTCAACTACTTGTAAGCAACTTAACCCATCTATCGGAGCAACAACAACACAATCACTTGAAACTGTATCTATACATACAGGATTACAATTTTGACAGTTCAT
>CALMTA010000201.1 GCA_937872505.1 uncultured Neisseriaceae bacterium
GGTGTTTAACTCTCTTCCATGATAAGTCAGTAATATATAACAAGCCATCAATACCACCTAAATCTACAAATGCACCATAATCAGTAATATTTTTAACTACACCTTTTACTATATTACCTTCCTGCATTCTTTCTAAAATAGCTTTATTATCTCCACCTGTTTTCTCAACTAAAACTGCTTTTCTTGAAATAACAATATTATTACGACGTCTATCAACTTTTATTACTTTAAATTCTACATCTTTACCTTCATAAGGAGTAAAATCACGAACAGTTCTTACATCTAATAATGATCCTGGTAAAAATAAACGTACGTTTTTATATATAACCCCTAATCCACCTTTTACACGACCATAAATTGGACCAGTTAAAATTGTACCATCTTCTAATGCTTTTTCTAACTCACTCCATGCAGCAATTCTTCTAGCCTTATCTCTTGATAATCTAGTTTCTCCATAACCATCTTCTATTGCTTCAATTGCTACTTGTGTAGTATCACCGATCTTAACCTCTAACTGCCCATGCTCATCTTTAAATTCAGCTACAGGTATTACAGATTCAGACTTTAACCCTGCATTAACTGTTACAAACTTATTATCAATTGCAACAACCTCTGCATTAACCACTTCACCTTCACGCATTTCTAACTGCGATAAATGTTGTTCAAATAAACTTGCAAAATTTTCCATATTTGTTTTAAAACTCAAAAAAATAAAAAGTTATATAATACACGATAATATATTATCGCACCCATAAAAAATAATAAATATAGACTTTACCAATAAGCAAAAAAGTCTATAACACTTAAAGTTAACAATCTAGGGATTTAAACCAACTAAGAATTTGGATAACTGTATCCTCAATTGACAAACTAGAGTTATCAAGAACTTTAAATGATGAATCATAAGCTAGAGGCGCAACATTTCGAGTTGAATCTTGCATGTCTCTAGCAATAATTCCTTGTAAAATATCCTCGATTTTAGCATATTTCCCTAATAATTGCAACTGTTCAACTCTTCTTTTTGCCCGCATTTTAGGAGTTGCCGTTAAAAAAACTTTGAGCAAAGCTTTAGGAAAAACTACACTTCCCATATCTCTTCCATCTGTAACTAAACCAGGTAATTTAGCAAAAGAATGCTGCAATTGGAGCAATGCGTTTCTTATTTTAGCGTTTTTACCTAATTTAGAAGCCAACATTCCAATCTTTTCCTCACGAATTATTTGTGTAACATCCTCTTCATTTATTAAAACTTTATTATTAATAAATTGTAAATTTATATTAGGGATTAATTTAATTATTTTCTCTATCTCATTTTCATCAAAATTATTTCTATTAGCTACCAAAGCTAAAACTCTATAAATGGCACCGCTATCAAGATAATTATAACCAAGCATCTTAGCTATAATACGCGCTACAGTTCCTTTCCCAGAAGATGCTGGCCCATCTATAGTAATTATTTTTATCATCTAAATGCTTTCTTAAATAATTTAAAAAAATTTTCTGAAGTTGCTTCACCAAGAGACTTAACGCTAATACCTTTCAAATCAGCAATATATTGAGCTGTATATTTTACTAATGCTGGATTATTTAATTTTCCCCTGAAAGGTACTGGCGCTAAAAATGGCGAATCTGTTTCTATTAATAACATATCTAAAGGAACATATTTAGCTACTTCCTGAACAATACTAGCATTTTTAAAAGTAACAATCCCTGAAATAGATATATAAAAACCTAAATCTAAACATTTTTTTGCATTTTCTAGATTTTCTGTAAAACAATGCATAACTGCACCAACACTCATTGCATCATATTTTTTCATTATACCAAGAGTATCTTTAATTGATTCTCTCGTATGAATAATTAAAGGTAATTTAGCTTTTTTTGCAGCTTCTATATGTAGAATAAAACGGTCATGCTGCCATGACATATCAGCATCATGACAGTTATAATAATCTAGTCCAGTTTCACCAATCGCTATAACCTTTGGATTCTTTGTATAGTTTAATAATAAATCTTCTGTTAAATTACATTCTAAGATTTTTTCATCGGGGTGAATTCCAACTGAGGCAAAAATATTGCTATATTTTTTAGCAATTTCTACAATAAGCTCCAAATTATCTGGTCTAGTTCCCACACATAGCGCATAATCAACTGAATTTTCTTTCATTTCTGATAAAAAATGATCTAAATTGCTATATAATTGTTCAAAATTTAAATGACAATGAGAATCTACCAACATTTAATTACCTTTTTATTAAAATAATAACTGTAATTATATCAGCAATAACACTATATTAGGTTATAATATTATACTTAAGTAATATGCGTTGAAGAAATTGTAAGGAGAGTTTATTATATGCTTCAAGGAAATATATTTGTAATTTCCGCTCCCTCAGGTGCTGGCAAATCAACTTTAGTAAAAGCATTAGCTAATTTAGATAAAAACATAAAAATTTCAATTTCTCACACCACAAGAAATAAAAGGATAGGAGAAGTAGATAAAATAGATTATTTTTTCATAAAAAAATATGAATTTGAAGAAATGCTAGAAAAAAAAGAATTCTTAGAATATGCAAAAGTATATGATAATTATTATGGAACTAATCATAAAACTATAAATCACTTTTTAAGTCAAGGATATGATATTATATTGGAGATTGACCATCAAGGTGCACAGCAAATAAAAAAAATAATTCCTGAATCAACTTTTATTTATATACTACCTCCTAATAAAAAAGAATTAGAAAGAAGGTTAAAATCAAGGAGCACTGATGATAATGAAACAATAAATAAACGTCTTTCTCTTGCTTATGATGAAATATCATATGCCAAAGAGTATGATTATATAGTTATTAATGATGATTTTAATAATGCTCTACAAAGTTTATATAGTATAATATTGGTTCAAAGACTAAAAAGCAAAAACGTTTTAAATAATTATAAGTTGGAGTAAAATAAATGGCTCGATTTACAGTTGCTGATTGTATGGAATATATAGACAATCGTTTTATAATGACTCTAGTTGCAGCACTACGTGCAAGACAAATTGAAAAAGGCGATAGAACTTTACTTGTTAATGAAGAAAATGATAAGCCCACAGTTCTAGCATTGCGTGAAATTGCAGATAACTTGATTGATAATTCTATTCTTAAAACTATTGATTAAATAACCTAATAGAACCTATGGTTTTAATTAAACCATATTTTATGTTAGAAAAAAGATGGAAATAGACTACGGTGTTTATCAAGAGTTAGTTGATGAAAAAAAGCAGCAGCTATTTAGAAGCGTTAAACAACGTTTAACTGGTAAACAATTCCAAGTAGTTAAATTAGCATTTGAAGTTGCAAATCACGCCCACTCTAAACAAAAACGAAAAAGTGGCGAACCTTATATCACTCACCCAACTGAAGTAGCACTGATTATTGCAGAATGGAAATTAGATGAACAAACAATAGCAGGTGCATTATTGCATGATGTTATTGAAGATACAGAAATAACTAAAGCAGATATAATTCAAATTTTTGGACAGCATATTGCTGAATTAGTTGACGGGGTTACTAAGTTAGAAAAATTACATTTTGAATCTGAAGAAGTAGCTCATGCTGAATACTTCAGAAAAGTTGCCCTAGCTATGGCAAAAGATATAAGAGTAATTTTAATTAAACTAGCTGATAGGCTGCATAATATGCGTACTTTATCTTCAATGAACCCATCTAAAAGACGTCAAGTAGCACTAGAAACAATGGAGATTTATGCTCCTATTGCTAATAAAATTGGGTTACACCAAATATATTTACAATTAACTGATGAAAGCTTTAAACATCTTTACCCTATTAGATACAAAGTTTTATCTAAAGCTATTGAAGATGCCCAAAAAAAACGTCTGCCTATTGTTGAAAAAATCCTGCATAATATTAGTAGCTCTTTAAAGTCTAATGGTATTTCAGCAAAATTTATTTATCGTCAAAGATCTATCTATAATTTATATAGAAGAATGCTTGCCCGAGGACAAGGGTTTAGCCGAATATACAATGATATATTTGAAATAAGAATTATTGTTTTTACTATTCGAGATTGTTATTTAACATTAGGGGTTTTACACAATTTATATCAGCCATTA
>CALMTA010000202.1 GCA_937872505.1 uncultured Neisseriaceae bacterium
TTAGCTAAATCAGCCCCGGAAAACCCTGGAGTTCCCCGAGCAACTATATTTGGATCAGTATCAGCTGCTAAAGGGACTTTCCTCATATGAACTCTTAAAATTTGCTCTCTACCTTTAATATCTGGTAGTGGCACTACTACCTGACGATCAAATCGGCCTGGACGCATTAATGCAGGGTCTAATACATCTGGTCTATTAGTTGCTGCAATAATTATAACTGTACTATTAGTATCAAAACCGTCCATCTCTACAAGTATTTGATTTAATGTTTGCTCCCGCTCATCATTACCGCCACCTAAACCAGCACCACGCTGACGGCCAACAGCATCAATCTCATCAATAAATACAATAGATGGTGACATTTTTTTTGCTTGATCAAATAAATCCCTAACTCTAGAAGCCCCTACCCCTACAAACATTTCTACAAAATCTGATCCAGAAATACTAAAAAAAGGAACATTTGCTTCCCCAGCAATTGCTTTTGCTAATAGAGTTTTACCAGTTCCTGGAGCACCGCTTAATAATACTCCCTTAGGAATTCTACCGCCTAAATTTTGATATTTTCTTGGATCTTTCAAATAATCAACAATTTCTTTTACTTCCTGCTTAGATTCTTCACACCCCGCTACATCTGAAAATCTAATTTCATTTTCAGATGGATTTATCATTTTAGCTCTACTTTTTCCAAAATTAAATATTCCGCCAATGCCTCCTCTATTTCCTCCACCCGCAGCACCACGCATAAAATATACCCATACTGCTATTAAAAGTAACATAGGAAACCAAGAAACAAAAATATTCATTAAAAGCGATTCTTCTTGAGGCTTAGCACTAAAATTCACTTTATTTTTTATTAAATCATTTACTAATTCAGGGTCTAATGGTGCATAAGTTACAAATTTACTACCATCTTTTCGCTCGCCTCTAACCCATTGATTTTGTTTTTGTCCGTTCTCAATCACCACACTTTTAACTTGACCATTTTCAAGTTCAGTAATAAATTGAGAATATGCTATATTATTCTTATTATCATTTTGGTCATTGAATTTATTAAAGACTACCATTAGTCCTAATCCAATAATGACCCAAATAAACATACTTTTAAATAAATTTCCATTTCGCATATTATTATTTATTCCAAAAAATTAATTTATAAACTAACTTATTATCAACTTTCATACCCATATTATATACCAAATTTACTTTATACTTAATTGAGCATACAAAAATATAGTTCAATATAAAAATAAACATAGAATTTATTAATTGCTATAGCTAATATTAATTTTTCTTATTTTTACATAATAAATAAGTTTCACTGCTTTTACTTCTTGAAGAATTAGGCTTCCTAATAACCACTTCTGTAAAATCTTTTCGTGCTAATTTTATTAAATTATTAAACTCTAATCCATTAAATACTTTTATCAAACAATTACCCCCAGTTTTTAAATGTTTAGCTGCAAAATCTAAAACTAACTCTACCAAATAAGCTAATTTTGCTTGATCAATATTTTTTATACCACTAAGATTTGGCGACATATCTGATAGTATCAAATCTACTTTTTCATTATTTATTTCTTTAATTAATTCATTAAAAGTTTCAATTTCAGTAAAATCACCCTGAATAAATCTAACCCCTGGTATTGGAATCATTTCTAAAATATCTACCCCTATTACCAACCCGCGTGCACCAATTTTTTTTAAAGCTACCTGAGACCAACTCCCCGGAGCACACCCTAAATCTATAATTACTTTTACTTTAGAAAACAAGTTATCAATTTCATCTATTTCTAAAAGCTTATATGCAGCTCTGGATCTATAACCATCTTTTTTAGCTAAGTGAACATAATGATCATTCACATGCTGATTAACCCATGCTTTAACTAGCTTATTTTTTTTTGTCTTTTCCATTTTAACCTAATAAACTATGCCAAAAACCTGCTATAGTTGCAGTCATAAATCCAGCTAATACAGCCCCAAATAAACATTTCCAAGCAATTTGACCTAAATCTTTTTGCCTACTTGGTGCTAACACACTATATATTCCCATAGAAATTCCAATAGATGAGAAATTTGAAAAACTTGCTAGTGCAAAAGTAGAAATAAAAATGGCATTCTGTGATAATACATTTGCTAATTTCATTTTACCCAAACTCACATATGCTACAAATTCATTAATTGCAACTTTTTGCCCTAACAAACTTCCTACATTTAAGGTTTCAATCCAGCTAATACCCATAAAAAATGCAAAAATTCTAAAAATCTGCCCTAAAATATATTCTAAAGATAATCCACTAAATGCACCTTGAGTTGCAGATTTAATAGAATCATTTATATGAATTATATCACCAACACCAAGCAATACAGCATTTACTAAATGAACCAAAGAAGTAACAGCCATTAATACTGTTACCATAGCCACCCCAACTTTAAGCCCTGTCATAGCCCCTTGAACTACACTATCTACAAAACTAGAATAAAAATGAGCGTGAATTTCAACCTTTTCTGAAGAAACATTTTCAAAATTAGTTTCTGGAAATAATACTTTTGCAAATACTATGGCTGAGGCTGCATTCATAAAAGTAGCCGTAACTAAATAAGTTGCAAATATAACTTCTTGCTGATGATCTCCGCCGCTTAAAAAAGCTAAATACATACCTAGGGTTGAACCAGACAAATTAGCAAGACCAGCTATAAAGGCACAAGCTAACTCTGACTTGGTAAGCGATTTTATATATGGACCAATTACTAATGGACCTTCCGATTGTCCTAAGAAAATATCAGCAATAACAATTAAACTTTCTACCCCTGATAATTTAACTGTTTTTCTAAGTAAATAAGCTAAAAAAGCAATAAGCCTTTGAATAATACCAAAAAAATACAGCATGGCAACAACGCTACCAAAAAATACTATTGTTGGTACCACTACTAAAACAAATACAAAACCAAATTTCTTACTATCT
>CALMTA010000203.1 GCA_937872505.1 uncultured Neisseriaceae bacterium
AGGAGTTGAAAATGACTAATAAGACTTTAAAAATAACTCTTAAAAAAAGTTTAATTGCAAGATTAAAATCTCATAAAGCATGTGCTAAGGGATTAGGTTTAAAAAAAATTAATCAATCAGTAGAAGTATTAGATACACCACAAAATCGTGGAATGATTAATACTATAAGTTTTCTTTTAAAATGCGAGGATTAGCATGTTATTAAATAATATTAAGCCAGCAAAAGGTTCAAAGCAAGCTAAAAAAAGAGTAGCTAGAGGTATTGGTTGTGGAAATGGCAAAACGGCAGGGCGTGGGCACAAAGGTCAAAAAAGCCGTGCTGGAGGATTTCATAAAGTAGGTTTTGAAGGTGGGCAAATGCCACTACAAAGACGATTGCCAAAAAGAGGTTTTAATTCAAGAGTTATTGCCGCTTCAATTAGATTGAGTGATTTAAACAATTTACCTGATACTGAAATCAATAGGCTTACCTTGGTAGGTAATGGTTTAGTATCTATGCATGTTGAGAAGATTAAAATTATAAATACTGGAAAATTAGAAAGAGCTGTTGTTATTCGTGGCATTGGTGCGACTGTTGCAGCTAAAGCTGCAATTATTGCAGCTGGTGGAACAGTAGATTAATAGTATAATAATAAGAAATTTAAATAGTAGGGTAAAAATATGGCTATAGCTAAAGTAAATAAATTTTCTGATTTAAAGAATCGAATTTGGTTTTTACTTGGTGCATTAATTGTATATAGAATTGGTGCACATATTCCCGTTCCATGTATTGATCCTATACAATTAGCAAATCTTTTTAAATCGAGTCAAACTGGTTTATTAGATATGGTAAACATGTTTTCTGGTGGGGCATTATCGAGATTTACAATTTTTGCCTTAGGTTTAATGCCATATATTTCTTCTTCAATTATTATGCAGCTATCGACTGAAGTTTTTCCTTATTTAAGTCAGCTTAAAAAAGAGGGAGAAAGCGGTAGAAAAAAAATTGCTCAATATACTCGTTACGCTACTGTTTTACTAGCATTGGTGCAAAGTTTTGGTATAGCAACAATGCTATACAAACATGAAGGATTAGTGGTGTTACCCCAAATTCAATTTTTTATAACGGCAATAGTATGTTTAGTTTCAGGAACTATGTTTTTAATGTGGTTAGGGGAGCAGATTACAGAGCGCGGTATAGGCAATGGAGCATCAATGATTATTACTACTGGAATTATTTCAAGTATTCCTGGTGGTGTGAGTAAGATGTTATCATTAACAGCGCAAGGGGCTATGCCAATATTTGTTACAATAATGGTTTTTTTATTAGTTATGGTTGTGACATATATTGTTGTTTTTGTTGAAAGAGCTCAACGTAAAATTCCGGTAAATTATGCTAAACGCCAAGTTGGTAATAAGATAATGCAAGGACAATCTTCACATTTGCCATTAAAATTAAATATGGCTGGGGTTATTCCACCAATTTTTGCAAGTAGTATTTTATTATTTCCAGCTACAATATTTAATTTTTTTGGTCATGGAGCGTTTAGCTTTTTATCGTATATTGGCGATTCACTACATCCGGGGCAACCTGTATATGTTATTTTATATTCATCAGCAATAATATTCTTTTGTTTTTTTTATACTGCCCTTGTTTTTAACCCTAAAGAAACAGCTGATAATTTAAAAAAGAGTGGTGCATTTATTCCAGGAATTCGTCCAGGAGAAAATACGGCAAAATATGTTGAAAAAGTTGTTTTAAGATTAACATTGGTAGGGGCTATATATATTACGTTAGTTTGTTTATTACCCGAAATTTTAATTCTAAAATGGAATGTTCCATTTTATTTTGGTGGTACTTCATTATTAATAGTTGTAGTTGTAGTAATGGATTTTATGACGCAACTTCAATCAAGAATAATGTCTGTTCAATATGAAGGATTGCTTAAAAAAGCAAATTTAAAAAGTTTTTAAGTAAGAGGATTGAACAGACAAATGGCAAAAGATGATGTAATACAATTTGAGGGTGAAGTTATTGAAGCTTTACCGAACACAATGTTTCGTGTTAAGTTAGAAAATGGGCATGTAGTGCTGTGTCATATTTCTGGAAAAATGCGAATGAATTATATTCGTATATTACCAGGGGATAAGGTAACAGTTGAAATGACGCCTTATGATTTAAATAAAGCACGTATAGTTTTTAGAGCAAAATAATTTTAGGGGTTTATAATGAGAGTACAACCTTCGGTTAAAAAGATATGTCGCAATTGTAAGATTGTTAGACGTAACAGAGTAGTTAGAGTAATTTGTAAAGAAGCTAGGCATAAACAAAGGCAAGGCTAATTAATTAATTTTTGAAAGGAAAAATAATGGCACGTATTGCTGGAGTAAATATTCCGGATAATGCTCAAATTGTTATAGGTTTGCAGCATATATATGGTATAGGTTCTACTCGTGCTAATAAGATTTGTGATGCAGCTAAAGTTAATCCGCAAACTAAGGTTAAGGATTTATCACAAGACGCGATGGAGCTTGTGCGTAATAACGTAGCTACATTTACTATTGAGGGTGATCTACGTCGGGAAGTTTCAATGAATATCAAGCGTTTAGTAGATTTAAAATGCTATCGCGGTATTAGACATATGAAGGGCTTACCTGTTCGCGGACAAAGAACAAAAACTAATGCACGGACACGTAAGGGGCCACGAAAAGCCATTGCGGGTAAAAAGAAATAATTTTTTGAGGGAATTAAATGACTAAGGCAAACACAGCAGTTAGAGTACGAAAGAAAGTTAGGAAGAGTGTGAGTGATGGCGTAGCCCATATTCATGCTTCTTTTAATAATACAATTATAACTATTACAGACCGTCAGGGCAATGCATTATCTTGGGCTTCATCTGGTGGTGCTGGATTTAAAGGATCACGAAAAAGTACTCCTTTTGCTGCGCAGATTGCAGCAGAAAAAGCTGGTAAAGTTGCCCAAGAGTGTGGAATTAAAGCTCTAGCTGTACGTGTACAAGGACCTGGTCCTGGTAGGGAGTCTGCTATTCGTGCTTTGAATGCATTGGGTATAAAAATTGATAGTATTGGAGATTGTACGCCAATTCCGCATAATGGCTGTCGTCCCCCTAAAAGACGTAGAGTATA
>CALMTA010000204.1 GCA_937872505.1 uncultured Neisseriaceae bacterium
ACATAACCCTTCCTAGGCCGTTAGTTCCTAAATGCGTAATGTACTTACCTTACATGTTTAGTTGGAGCATTTTTAATCCATTAAGCGTGGACAATAAACTTGAGTTGGAAGTGCGTATAGGTACAGAGGTTATAAATAAATTGGTTAGACTGCTATGTAAACATATGAAAACGAATGTAACAGTAGGTAGACTGCAATCCGATAAGTGGAGAGCGCCTACATTAGTAAAAATTAGCGAACTAACTTCTTATGAAGCTTCCGAGTTACTCAGTCATCTTAGTTACCTATTACAAGGTAGCTGCCCACCAATACGTACAAATATAGTATATATGGGTCAACAGCTTGACCAATCAGAAGTGGTTAAAATACTAACAACAAAAGTACTTCTTTTTGATAACGTTTTGAAAGTTGATTTTGAATAATGGTAGCAACAATAGAACTTTACGCCAATTACAATTCGGATTACATAGTAGTAACGGTGCCAGATGTGTGGTTTTCTAGCGATACTCCTGCAAATAAGGTGATGAGCATCTGCAATACAGAAAGAATTGATCCTTCAGCTATATCAATAGCAGCACTTCCACAGGAAACCAAAACTATTTTAAGAGCTTTATTGGTAGAATTATTGCACAACTATTCGTACAATGTAGCATCAAAAAAAGGCTACAATTTTAGTACAATGGGGCTACTTGCAACCAATGAACTTATGTACACAATAGTTGAGCAAGAAGGCTATTTCTTACATTTTAGATTAACAAAATAAAATAATGGAAATAAGAATAACTATACTTGACAACAACGACAATACTTACATTATCGTAGTACCAAGATTTTTTTTCTTTTATTTTAGTGTAGGAATTAAACCTGACTACGATAAAGCAGTTTTGCGCTGCATTTGGGCTACAGATGTGTTTAAAGTGTTTCTACGTTATTACGTCGCAACCAATAAAGAAGGCAAATATCAAAATATACCCTTATTCGATATGGTAAAAGACGATTTATACGCATTAGTAAATCAATTATTTGAGTTAATAGTGCTAAATAAGCGTAGATTACATTGCAGATATACACACAGCAACGTTACAGTTAGGCAATTCGCAGATAACGACGAACTGTCTAGATTCCTACAAAGAATTATCTTAGAAGACTATTTTTTCTTAAACGTACAAATCACATAATGGAGGTATTAATTGAATTTATAGAAGAATCAAAACGTTCAAGTGAAGCCTTCTCACCATTAGATTTGCAACGCACCAGAGTACATAGTCTAATGTTTGCAGATTACTACTTCTCTGAAACGGGGTCAAGAACAGATTTACTCCGTATACTGAACAAGTATGTATTTCATGCCAATAAAGGAAGAGGTAGAGTATATTCTCATTTAACCCAACATAAACCACCAGAACTACGCCAATTTGAATACACTATAACAATTCATACAGCTCAAATAAGACGTGAATTACGAACAGTTATGACAGGTTTAATTGCAGATAGTGTGCACACAAATACAGCGACACTTATAAGTAACCAAGTGAATACAAATGATTACCACGAAGTAAAGCAGTATTTTAAATCTATGTTTTTCAAGGGCGTAAGCATAAAAACCAACTACAAATGAAAGCATACGTTTGTTTAGCAAAAGCACATGTTCTAAACAATGCAGAACGATTTGCCAGAGATGATGTAGATTGGGGGTTTATAAATGCTATGCTGGTGGACGGCTATTTGGCACAAGAAGACTTCAGATCTGCGTTGTCAGATACTTATATTGTAATAGAAGACTTTTACTTTTCGTCTATTTTGCCGTATGATAATTTACTTTCCAACGAAGATGATGAAACATTTGGATTAGTAGATTATTATATAATTATACAATCATTCTTTTGTTGCAGTACATTTGGAGTAAACGCTCAAAATAATCAATACAGATTTAAGGCATACACTCTACTACAAGATGAAACAGCAAAAGAAGTATTTCTACGTGCATTTACACGAATAGGTGTTAGTTATGGGTATGTAAGTGCATTCTTTGTTGAAAATAGAAGCATTGATTTTATGCCTATGACCGACCCAAAAGTTGATAATATTGTACACAGGCTAAAAGAATATACTGGTACTTATGTTGCATATTTAATATTAACGGGATGACAGCGAAAATATATGTAATTCCTTATGGAGGAATTATAGTAAACAATAACCGAGTAAAAGCATTGACAATAGTGCAGCATTTTGAGATAAGTAGTAGTAATGATAAGTTTAGTTTGGAACTTTACGAACACATGAAAACCAATCTAACCTTAGCAAAAGATTACTACTTTTCAAGTACATCTAAACAAGCTGCACTGCTACACTCACTAACTCTTATCTTAGGGGCGAAAGCAGTCCAAATCGAAAAGATTAGAAATGTATTTATACGCCAACTAGAAAAAACATACAGTGAAAAAACAGTCAATCATGTAAAGTCCATGTTTGACATACACAAACAAGGTTACATAATTTTTAGGTTACTAAAATAACGAAAATGAATACAGACATTGAAGAAAAACTGGATTTAGAGATATCTGATCCATTACAAGCAGTATTGGATAGCATTACAGGAGATACAAGTGTAGCTTGTATACCGAACGAAGTAATGCCTTATATCTTTGAAGAGTCAATTCCTATACCTACTGTTGTTGAAGGTGACAATACCTATGTTGTAGTACCAAAACAATTCGTAAGTATATACGGAGTTGGATTATCACAAGCTAAGTTGGAAATTAAAGAAAGAGCTTTAAAATTCAACAAAAGGCTATCAATGAAAGATGTGGCACAAATACGTAGTAAATACACAATACAAGAAGAAGCTGTTACAGAGCTGTGGACCTACTATCAAGATTGTTTGCAAGAATTTACCAAAATATTTGCAGATGTAGACCACTTCACAGCATTACAATCTGATATAGCAAAACAAGTATATTACTATTTTGCTAAATTTGATGTGGAAGTGTATGTGTGGATATCTGAGAACACAAAGTACCGCCCTTCTACCTACAATCTAAACGTATCTTGCCCTCAATCAAATTCTTTATTTTACCCTACCGTTGAAGCAAATGGTGTAGAGCTAATAAAAGAATTGGTAAAAGACGAAAAAGAACAAAATCTAGAAATAAGCGAGTTTAAATCACTTATTAATAGGTTTAAAGCAGAAGAGCAAGTAAATTTTATTATGCGCAGTGTCGAAAACGATTTAACGCAAAAGTGCCACACAGCAAAAAACGAAGCTGATGTTGCATTTAACAGGTTTAAATCTTATACCCAGCAGCACACACAGCACCAATTGCAGCATTTAGGACTGCCAAAACGCAAAGAGCAGATTTTAAACTTTATGCGTTCTGCCCATCCATTTGTACATGCAGATATTATCTATGTAGATAATGTGCCAGCATTAGTGCTTATAACGCCTTGGAACATAGCAAAAAGCGTAAAACAGACGGGCGGCTCAAAAATGTCAGAGAGATTACTACCACCGTTTGCATTTATCATTAAGAATATATTTGACCCAATTGCGGCACGTAAATTTTGTATTGCACGTATAGTAGAATATAGAGTTGGGGAAATAGATTATGGTAAATCAATACACCAGTATTATACCCAGTACAAGTTAAAAACTACGCAATCTAACATGATCGCTCCATTACCACATGCTTTAGGAAGTGGTTTTGATGGTGTAAGTGTTGTTGATAACAAAATAACATTAACAGGTTATGGTTGGCAGTATGATATATGTGTATCTGATGCAGAAAAATTTATGCAAAACTATTACAAAGCGGTAGCATCTTACGATACTTCTTTTAATTGTTTTGCACAACTTTTAAATGTGGTTAATTACGACCTTAGTGATTCGGCTGGCGGAAGAGCTAAAGCTTTAGCGCCACTATCATTTGAAAGTGGTAATAGAATATTACGTGCAGCTGCAAACAAAGACATGAGCATAAACTTTATAACTGATCCAGAAAGAGTGCTGGATACGTATAAGTTACTCAGTCCAGAAGAAAGACTGCTAATGGAAAAGTGCTTTAGCCCAAACTCTTCATTAGAAATACGTTCTATGTATTGGCCTAATGGAATTAAGCCTAATCTAGAGGCGGTCGTAAAAGAAGAACAAGAAGATTTTAGCGACATTAAGTAAACAAAAAAAACAAAAAACACAATGAGTTATTTAAAACAGCAAGTACAGAAATTTCAATCAGGAGTTGCATCAGTAACAAAAGCTCCAGAACTAATATTTGCAGCAGAAGCATGGCTAATGCTATATATGTTAATTCATATGAGCAGTCGTAGTAGCAGAACAGATGGCAGTAATATATTTACTCCATACAAAAGTACACCAAGTATTGTTGGTAGTGAATCTGGTGCTATATTTGTAGGGTATTTAGTAATTGGCACTAACAAAATATATGTGCCATTTATACCTGTAACAAAACAGCGTTCAGTAGGCATGTTAGTGCAATTCCCTCCAAATGAA
>CALMTA010000205.1 GCA_937872505.1 uncultured Neisseriaceae bacterium
AAATTTGGCTGGCAGGATTGGCTTTTGCCCTCAACTAGCGATGTTTTGTGTAATTTAGCAAAAACAGGAACTAAGAATATTGATATAATTTGCCCAGGATTTGTAAGTGATTGTTTAGAAACATTGGAGGAAATAGCAATTTTAAATAAAAATTTATTTTTATCTAATGGAGGAATTATATATAATTATATTCCTTGTTTAAATGGAAATAAAATATTTATAAAAATGCTATATGAACTTACTAAAAAATATTTTTGAAAGAATAAAACTATGTGTGGTATTGTAGGTGGAGTAAGTGAAAGAAACGTAGTACCCATTATTTTAGAAGGCTTATCAAGGTTAGAGTATAGAGGTTATGATTCAGTAGGAATCGCTGTTATTAATGATAAACAAAAATTGGTTCGTGAAAGAGTTACTGATAGGGTTAAAGAATTAGAAAATATATGTAAAAAACATCAATTAAAAGGTCTCATAGGCATAGGACATACACGTTGGGCTACTCATGGGGTAGTAACGGAAGCTAATGCTCATCCACATTTTTCTCATGATGAATTAGCAATAGTGCATAATGGCATTATTGAAAATTATGTAGAAATAAAAGAAGATTTAATCAATAAAGGTTATGTTTTTAGATCTGATACTGATTCTGAAGTAATAGTTCATTTAATTCATTCTTATTACACAAAAAATAATGATTTATTATCAGCTACTAAATTAGCAGTTAAAAAACTTCATGGTGCATATGCAATTGCAGTTATTTGCAAAAATAATATACATGAAGTTGTGTGTGCGCGTTTAGGTTCGCCTTTAGTGTTGGGTATAGGCATTAATGAGATGTTTTTTGCGTCCGACATCGCAGCGCTATTGCCTATTACCAATAAAGTAATTTATTTAGAAGATGGCGATATAGCAAGTATAGAATTAGCAAATTATAAGATTTATGATAAGACAGATAATCTTATTGAAAGGGCAGTGGTTACTAGTGATTTATTGGCAAAACAATCTGAACTAGGGCAATATAGGCACTATATGCAAAAAGAAATTTTTGAGCAGCCCACCGCTATAGCAGAAACATTACAAAGCCTAGGAAATATCTTTAATCCTAAATTATTTGGTATAGAAGCAAAAGTAATTTTTGAGGAAATAGATCAAGTGCAAATTATTGCATGTGGAACAAGTTATAATGCAGGGTTAGTAGCCAAATATTGGATAGAGGAAATTGCCAAATTAGAATGTAATGTTGATATAGCAAGTGAATATCGTTATCGTAAAATTCCAATTAATAATAAAACACTTATTATGAGTATTTCTCAATCAGGAGAAACTGCCGATACTTTAGCCTGCGTTAAACATATGCAAGAGTTAGGAATGGTAAATACATTAGCAGTATGTAATGTTCCTGAAAGTAGTTTAGTGCGCTTATCAAAATTAAAAATCTTAACTCAAGCAGGACCTGAAATTGGAGTTGCGTCCACTAAAGCATTTACTACACAACTAGTAGTACTTTTATATCTAGCAGCAACATTGGCTAAAGTTAGAGGTAATTTAACTACTAGCGATGAACAAAAAATAGAGCATGATTTTAAAAAACTACCGCAATTAGTTCTTGAAGCATTAAAATTAGAACCAGAAATTAAAAAAATATCTAAAGAATTTGAGCATAAAGAGCACGCGTTATTTTTAGGGCGTAACACCATGTATCCAATAGCAATGGAGGGAGCTTTAAAATTAAAAGAGATTTCATATATACATGCAGAAGCCTATGCAGCTGGTGAATTAAAACATGGACCATTAGCCTTAATTGATAAAAACATGCCATCTATAATAATTATGCCTAAAGATATATTAATGAGTAAAATGAAATCAAATGTTCAAGAAATCTTAGCACGTCATGGAGTAATATATTTATTAACAGATAGTGATGATGAAATATTAAGTAAGTGTCATAAAGTACTCCAAATGCCTCTTACAAATATTGAAAGTTATTTATTGCCGGTTATTTATACTATTCCCTTACAGTTATTAGCTTATCATACAGCATTAATTAAAGGTACAGATGTAGATAAACCACGAAATTTAGCTAAAAGTGTTACTGTAGAATAATATCGTTATTGGAAAATTAATGCAAGAAACATTTCAAGAGTTTCTAAATGATTACGGGTCAACTACTTATAGATTTAAGAAAATTTCTAAAAATTATGAAATTAAGGTTTTATTTTCAGGAATAGAGAATAAAATTTTTCAACGGATTGTTTCTATTTTTTTAAACAATGCACCAGTAATAGTAGCTATTAGTGAAACAGATACAAATAATTCTGTTTTTATGAAAATATTAAAGGATGCAGCTAATAATTCTATAGGTGAAAAATTGTTTAATCCTGATTCCGGGATTAAACGCGTGAATATGCAAATTAAAGCTATATTACCTCAACAGATTTCTAATGCGATAATATATGAAAACATAATTAAACTAGGTTATGGATTTCAGCAAAAAGAGCTTTATATAAGAGAATCACAATTTATTTTTAATAATGAACAGATGCATTTAACAGAATATGTTTTGCCTTCATTAGTTAATTTATTAAAATGAATCTTAACCCAAAATTAGTACACAAGATTAATTACATTTTTACCCATCTATAATTTCCTACAACAATTAGTTTAACATTTTCCTGTAGACTTTTTGTCCTATTTATTGGATAAGATTCAGATTTATCCTGAGAATAGGGGGGTGAGCAGTTTTAATTATTCTTATTTATCTTTTTGTGTATAATCTTGGTATTAATACATTTATTTTTAAGGGTTTTTATGGATAGAGTTTTAGCAGTATCACCATTAGATGGTCGTTATTTTGAGCAGGTAAACCAATTATCTTTTATAGTTTCTGAATTTGCTTTAATTAAATATCGATTAATAGTTGAAATAGAGTGGCTGAAGCTATTGTTTGCTATAGAAGATTTTGGTCTGCCTAAATTATCAGATGAGGATATTAATTACTTAGATAATATTGTAAAAAATTATGATATTTCTGTCTGCAATCAGATTAAAACGATAGAAAAGACAACTAATCATGATGTTAAAGCGATAGAATATTATTTAAAAGATCAATTTAAAAATCATCAGCAATTAAATAAATATAAAGAATTTATTCATTTTGCGTGTACTTCAGAAGATATTAATAATTTAAGTTATGCACTTATGATAAAAGATTTAAAAGATAAGGTTTTATTTATAGAAATAAATAAAATTTGTAATAAAATTGAAAATCAGGCATATCTTTATAAAGAAGTAGCTATGATGAGTAGAACTCACGGGCAGCCAGCAACACCAACGACGATGGGAAAAGAGTTTTATAATATTTATTATAGATTGCAGCGTCAATTAAAACAATTAAATAACAATGAAATTTTAGGTAAGATTAATGGAGCAGTAGGCAATTATAATGCGCATTTTGTTAGTTTTCCAAATATTAATTGGGTTGAAGTAAGTAAAAGATTTGTGGAAAGGTTAGGGCTTACATTTAATCCATATACTACACAAATTGAACCGCATGATTATATGGCGGAAATATTCGATAATTTACGAAGAATAAATATTATTCTACTTGATTTTGCTCGGGATATTTGGGGATATATCGCTATTAATTATTTTAGACAGCGTATTAAAGAAGGGGAAGTTGGTAGTTCAACTATGCCTCATAAGGTAAACCCTATTGATTTTGAGAACTGCGAAGGTAATTTGGGGCTGTCTAATAGTATTCTTAATCATTTATCGGAAAAACTGCCTATATCAAGATGGCAAAGAGACCTTAGTGATTCAACGGTATTACGTAATATTGGTGTTGCAATTTCTTATAGTGTGCTTGCGTATAATTCATTATTAAAGGGTTTAGATAAACTAGAAATTAATCAAGATATAATAAATTTAGATTTAGATAATAATTGGGAATTATTGGCAGAGCCAATTCAAATGATTATGCGTAAAGCGGGAATTCATAATGCTTATGAAAAACTAAAAGAGTTAACTCGAGGCAAAAAAATAGACGCCGTAAAGATTAAAGAGTTTGTAAATTCATTAGATATACCGGAAAATGATAAAAAAGTATTATTAAATTTAACTCCACATACATACATTGGATTAGCCAAAGAATTATTTTAACTATCTCATAGTATTATGAGGAACAGGGTTATTGATATTAGTCTTATGTTATAATAATGAGCCTATTTACAATAGGTTTAGTTGTTTTTATAGGATTAATTTATAATAATGAGTAATTTTCTACCTTTTGCTTTGCCGGATATAGGTGATGAGGAGATTGAAGCAGTTGTTAAAACATTAAAAACAGGCTGGATTACTACAGGGGCACAAACTAAAGAGTTTGAATTACAATTTGCCCAATATTTAGGTGGTGATTTGCATGCAATTGCAGTTAATTCAGCTACTTCGGGACTTCATTTAGCTTTAGAAGCTTGCGGGGTAGAAGAAGATGACGAAGTTATTACAACTACACTTACTTTTACTGCAACAGCTGAAATAATTCGTTATCTTGGTGCGCATCCAGTATTTGTTGATATTGATCCTGAAACTTTAAATATAGATATTAATCAAATTGAAGAAAAAATTACTAATAAAACAAAAGCTATAATTCCCGTTCATTTTGCGGGGTTAGCTTGTGATATGAATAAAATAATTGCTATTGCAAAAAAGCATAATCTTAAGGTAATAGAAGACGCAGCACATGCATTACCCAGTAAAATTGATAACATTATTATAGGGCAACATGAAAGTGATGCTATTGTTTTTAGATTTTATGCATCAAAAACAATTACTACTGGTGAAGGTGAAATGAGTGTTACTAAAATTGCAGGAATTGCTGATAGATGAAGGATAATGCGTTTGCATGGTATAAATAGAGATGCTTTTGATCGTTATGTTTCAATTAAGCCTTCATGGTATTATGAAGTAGTAGCGCCTGGTTTTAAATATAATTTAACAGATATTGCAAGTAGCATTGGCTTAGTGCAATTAACCAAAGCAGATAAATTTCATCAAAAACGGACTAAAATGGCTTTAAGATATATAGAAGAATTAAAAGAACTGCCTTTGTTAATTCCTCATGCCAAAAACACTTATAATCATTCATGGCATTTATTTGTAATTAATTTACAAGATAAACTATTTTTGAAGCGTGATGAATTTATTCAAAAAATGAGTGATTTAAGAGTTGGCACAAGTGTTCATTTTATTCCATTACATATGCAGCCTTATTGGAAAAACGAATATAAATTAAAGATGGAAGATTTTCCTGTTGCTAACTCTTATTATAAAACAGCAGTTAGTTTACCAGTTTATACTAAAATGACAGATGATGACCAAACTAAAGTAATATTGGCAATAAAAGATGTTTGTCAAAAGATTATTTGATATTGTTTTTGCTTTTTTTGGATTAATATTATTAACGCCAATATTTATTTTAATAGCAATTATAATTAAACTTACATCAAAAGGACCGATATTTTTTAAGCAAGAAAGAGTTGGTTTAAATGGTAAATTTTTTAAAATATATAAATTTAGAACTATGGTACAAAATGCAGAAACTATTGGGTTAAAAATAACAGTAGCTAGTGATACTAGAATAACAGGAATTGGTAGGTTTTTGCGTAATACTAAATTAGATGAGTTGCCACAATTAATAAATGTTTTAATAGGTGAAATGAGTTTAGTGGGACCTAGACCAGAAGTTATTGAATATGTAAAACTTTATCCGGAAAATATAAGAAAAGTTGTTTTATCTGTAAAACCAGGTATAACTGATTGGGCATCAATTAATATGATAAATGAAAATGAGTTACTAGCTAATGAAATAGATGTCCATAAAGCATATGTTGAGAAGATATTGCCTATAAAATTAGATTTTGCCGTTTTTTATATTAATAACCGCTCATTTTACCAAGATATTAAAATTTTATGGCTGACATTAGTTAAACTTTTTATGAGTAATAAATGATAGATTATTATCCAATAGGTTTATTAAAAAAAATTAAAACCCATATTGTAAATGGGGGGGTTATTGCTTATCCTACCGAATCTTGCTATGGACTAGGTTGTAATCCTTTTGATTATAAAGCAGTTGATAAAATAATTAAAATAAAAGAAAGGGATCCTAGTAAAGGGATGATTGTTATTGCCTCAAAGCAAAAGCAGTTAGAAAAATTAATCCAACCAATTAAATTAATTGATCAATTAGAAATTGATAAATATTGGCCAGGATTTATTACTTTAGTATTACCTGCAAATTTAAAGAATGTTCCATCTAATTTATTAGGCAAAAATAAAGAATTAGCAGTTAGAGTTAGTAAACATAAATATGTTATTGAGCTTTGCAATTATTTAAATATGCCATTGGTTTCTACTTCTGCAAATAAATCTGGTCATAAACCAATTAAAACATATGCAGATTGTCAAAAGCAATTTAATCATTCAGTAATGGTATTGCCAGGATTAATAGGTTATGCACAAAATCCATCAACTATTATTGATTGGCAAACTCGGCAAATATTACGTTAAACCTATATTATTTTAAGGTTTTTAAATGTTATCTAAAAATATATGTGTAATTACATCAGTTTTGTTGTTTTTGCTATTTTTGATGTACTCATCTCAAATAGATCAACATATTGCACTTTTGCCTTTTGATAATATATCTAAGCAGTTTTATGGACAAAATAAGTTCTGGGTTATGGCTATTTATAATTCTATTTCCTGGATTACTGCAGGTTTTATTATTCTTCCGCTTTGTTTATTAATTTTAAGTAAAATTTTTAAAGTAAGAAATTTCAAAAAAATACAACAATTTACTATAATTGTATTAACTTCATTAGCATTAGGACCTGGTTTGATCATAAACGTGGTATTTAAAGATAATTGGGGTAGACCTAGGCCATACCAAGTACTTCGTGATGGTAAAACATTTTCTCCATTTTGGAAGCCTCATTTTAAGGCAAATAATGATAATAGTTTTCCCTCAGGTCATGCATCAATAGGATTTTTTATGGGGATACCTTTTCTAGCTTTAGGTTATAGAAAAAGAGGGCTTTTAGTAGCAAGTACTGGCGGCATTTTTATAGGGATTATTAGGGTATTACAGGGAGGGCATTATGTGAGTGATATTATTTTTAGTGGGATATTTGTTTGGCTAATAGGTGAATTAATAGTAGCAATAGTACATGCAACAGATTAATTAAAATAAATGAGTAAAAATATTATGGTGAAATTGATGGATAAAAAAGTTTTGTTATTGTTGATTATATTTTTCATTACTAATGCGTTTTTTAATTCTCAGTTTCAACTACATTATGATGAGGCATATTATTGGGCTTGGTCTAAAAATATACAGTTATCTTATTTTGATCATCCGCCTATGATTGCGTATTTGATTAAATTAACAACTTTATTTAATGATAGTGAGTTTTTTGTTAGGTTGCCAGCTTTAATTTGTACTTCTATCACTACTTTAGTAGTTTTTAAATTAGCTTTACGCATGTTTGATAAACAAGTAGCAAATATAGCAGTCATTTTAGCACTAGCTTGGCCCATGTTACAAGGTCAGTTCTTTATAGTAACTCCAGATAGCCCATTATTTATGTTTTGGGCTATGACTTTGTACTTTTTTTATATTGGAGTTTTGGAAGAAAAACCAAATTATATTTATTTAGCAGGCATATCTGGAGGATTAGCCTTATTATCTAAATATATTGCTTTTTTAGTTTTTCCTGGATTATTTCTTTTTCTTCTTTTTTCTAATAAGTATCGTTATTATTTATTAAGAAAAGAGATATACATTGCTTTCTTTTTATCGATATTGTTATTTACACCCGTTATAATTTGGAATTTTAATCATAATTGGGTATCATTTTTATTTCAAGTAAAGCATGGATTAGATGGTGGAAGTGTAAGAGTTGCGACATTTTTTGATTACTTAGGGTCGCAAATTTTGGTTTTTAATCCAATAATTTCATTACCCCTTATATATTATTTAATTAGATATAGAAAAATTAATTTAAATAATGATAAATTAAGTTTTCTATTGTGGCCTTTTTTATTTGTAATTATATTTTTTGCATTTTGTAGTTTTTTTTCCTACATGGGAGCTAACTGGACGGATGCAGCATATATTTCAGCTTTAATAATTAACGCATATTGGATAAATTATTTTAATCACCGGTGGATTTATATTAGTAGTCTAACTCTAATGAGTGTGGTTTTTATTATTATTAAACTACCAACGATATTTTTACCACCAAAGTTGCATGAACGTATTTCAGCAATAAATGTTTTCTTTGGTAATCAGGAAATGCTTAACGAAGTAAAGCCATATTTAAAGGATGATGTGGTTATGCTTGGTTGTGATTATGGAACAGCCTCTAGAGGGTGGTATTATTTAAATAAGAGAGTGTATGTTTTGAATAAATTTAAATATGCCCATTCCTATCAATATTGGAATGATGGTTTAAATTTACCTATAAAGCATGCAATTTTCTTTTGTGATGTTAATGATTATAAAAATATAGAAATATTACAGCAATATTTTAGTAAGGTTGAATTAATTAATGCACCGGTTTTCAAAAATAATATATCTGAGAATAAACTTTATATATTTGAAGCAAAAAATGATATTAAATAAACTTATAAATTTTTTTAGGGGTTTGTAATGCGAGTTTTAATTATAGTAGCTACTTATAATGAAAGAGAAAATATAGAAGATTTAATCAATGATATTTATTCTTTTGCTCCTGAAGTAAATATTTTAGTAATTGATGACAACTCTCCCGATAAAACATATGAGATAGTAGAAAATCTTAAAGAAAAAAAATATAAAGATAAACTATTTCTTATGAAACGAAAAGGTAAATTAGGGCTAGGTACGGCTTATGTTATGGTTTTAATTGGGCTCTTAATAATAAATATGATGTAGTTATGCAAATGGATGCAGATTTCTCACATAATCCTAAATATATTCCGCAATTTTTGGAGGCTATTAAAACTAATGATTTGGTTTTAGGAAGTAGGTATGTAGCTGGTGGAGGAGTGGTAAATTGGGGATTTATCCGTAGGGCAATTAGTCAAGGTGGTAGTTTATATGCAAGAACTATTTTAGGCATTAAAGTACGTGATTTAACAGGCGGCTTTAAGTGCTGGCGTAGTAAAGTATTAGAGTCTATAGATATAAATTCTTTAAAATCGAATGGTTATTCATTTCAAATAGAAACTACTTATAAAACTATTCGTAAAGGCTTTAAGGTTAAGGAAATACCAATTATTTTTGAAGATAGACGTGTTGGTCAATCAAAAATGTCTTCAAAGATTTTTATTGAAGCATTGTTAATGGTATTAAAATTAAAGTTTTTATAATGGGAGAAAATGAATAATGTTTATTAATGAGAAAAATGCAACCAGATATACTTTATATGTGATGCTTTTATCATTTATTGGCCGATTTGCTATTGGTAAATGGACAGGGCTTGGTATTGGTGAATCATATTATTATGGTGGTGCTAGAATTTTATCTCTTAGCTATTTTGATCAGCCGCCATTTTTTATGTGGGTTAGTGGTATTTTAATGCGAGTATTTGGAGAAACTTCTTTAGTTTTAAGGCTACCGGCATTAGTATCATTTTTTGGCACAAGTTGGATTATTTTTTTAATAACTAAAAAATTATTTAATAAAGTTGCAGGATTTTATGCTGTTTTATTTATTAGTATAAGCGGAGTTTTTGTTTTAGCTGGCACTTGGTTTCAACCTGATGCTTTTTTAATGTTTTTTTGGGTTTGTTATGTTTATTGTTTAATCCAAATTATATTTTTGCATAAAGAAGAAGTAAAAGCGAATTTAAAAACTATTTATTATTGGTTTGTTTTAAGTGGTATAGCGTTAGGGTTGACTATTCTTAGTAAGTATCATGCTATTTTTTTAGTTATAGGCTTGTTTCTTTTTATTAGTACTAATAAAAATTATCGGCATTGGTTAATTCATCCTGGTTTATATTTATCAATTTTTATAAGTTTATTATTTGCAATTCCTATTTTTATATGGAATTATGAACATCATTTTGCTTCGTTTTTATTTCAAGGTTCACGAGCATTGGATGGCGGCAATTTTAAAATACATTTTGATTGGTTTTTTAGAAGCATTTTGGGACAATCATTATGGTTATTGCCATGGATATGGGTTCCTCTTATTATGGAGTTAATAAAATCATTTAAATTACGTCAAGTTAATTCTATATATGGATTTTGTTTTTGGCTAGCTATTACCCCTATAGTATTTTTTACAATTATAACTTTATGGGCTGATTTACAATATCATTTTCATTGGCAGGCGCCAGGGTATATGATGCTATTTATTCCTTTAGGAAAGATGATTCAAGAAAAATTAGAAGGTGAGAGTAAATATAGACGAATTATTAAAAGATGGATTATAGGAAGCGTAGCTTTTACTGTAATCGCCTTTTCTTTTTTAGCTATTCATATGCAAACAGGATTTTGGACCTGGTATGGACCTAAATGGATAGCAATGCATACAGGTGGTGGTGCATATGATGCAACAATGGATGGTTATGATTATACGGATTTGAAAGATGTATTTTCTAATAATGGCTGGCTTAAAGATCCCAATTTATTTGTGGGAACTACAAAATGGTGGATGAGTGGCAAAGTTGATTGGGCGTTAAAGGGAAATAAAGATATAATATGTTTTAATCAAGATGCGAGAAATTATATTTATTTTTCTAATGAAAAAAATTTAATAGGTAAAAATGCAATAGTTATTACTAAGGGGGAAGACCCGTCTATTAAAAATGTTATACCTTATTGTGATAGTTTAAAGCAAATCCAAGGGGTTGAAATTAAGCGCTCAGGTGTATCAGAATTGACTTTGAATTTATATTATTGTAAGAATTTTCATAATATTGAAAATCTTCCTTATACTAAATGATATTTTAAGGAAAATAAAAATGTTTGATAAAAGTTTTTTACAAAGATTACAGTTATTATTAATATTTTGTTTTCCCTTATTCTGGTTAGGGATTGGGGCAAGGTATCCATGGGTATTGCTAGGTGAATATGGGATTGATATAGGTTATATATGTTTTTTTATTCTTACTTTAAGTTTTTTTATTTTAACTTTGCTAAAAATTGATAAATGGTTATTGGAGCATGCATATAAAGTATTTTTATTAATGATAGGGTTAGCTACTTTTTTTGTTTTATTTTATGATTTAGCACAATATAAAAACTTTGAGCGGTTTGGCTATAAATTGCCCATCTTATTATATGTTATTGATGCTATTAATTTGGTAGTTGTTGGATTTATTTTAAAAAAATTTAGTTTTAAATATTTATTTTTATGTTGTTGTATATTCTTTATATTACATGAATGTATAAGTATTGTTTATTTTCCTTTAACACCACTGCGTTCTGATATGCTACCGGCTATTGATGTAGCAATAACTAATTTTTTAGCTAATCAAAGTCCATATAAACAATTATTTGCTAATATTGGTATTCCGCGTTATTTTCCTTTAACTTGGGTTTCTTATTTACCAGCCCATTTTCTCTCTATTGATTTTAGAGTATGGGGTTTATTTTATTATATTTTAACATTATTAATTATTGCTCTAAATTTTGATAAGTTGCCAAAAATTAACCAATATTTATTGTGTTTATTATTTTTAAGTCCATATTTTTTAATGCGTCATGATTTATATTTTCAATTGTATTTATTGGAAATAGTTGTATTAGCTTTTTATATTGAAGTATTGCCAAAATATCTTAATGCTATTATTTTAGGTATTTTTATAGCAACATTGCAATTTGCTTGGGTTTTATATCCATTCTTACTATTAATTATAAGTAAA
>CALMTA010000206.1 GCA_937872505.1 uncultured Neisseriaceae bacterium
CCCAATTTATTCCTGGTTTACCAAATGAATTAATTAATGAGCCAGATATTTTTAAAGCAATGGATAAGCAAGATATTTTAATACATACTCCATATCAATCATTTGACCCTGTTGTTGAATTAACAAAACGTGCAGTTAATGATCCTGATGTATTAGAAATAAAAATGACAGTTTATCGTACTGGTCTTGATTCTGAATTAGCTCAAAATCTTATTAAAGCAGCAAAAAAAGGAAAGAAAGTAGTTGCATCTGTAGAATTATTTGCTCGCTTTAGCGAAGAAATAAATGTAGAATTAGCAAAACAATTAGAAGAAGCTGGAGCTAATGTTGTATATGGGATTATGGGATATAAAGTACATTCTAAAATGCTACTAGTAGTAAGAAAATATAAAAACTCCTTAAAATATTATGCACATTTAGGAACAGGAAACTATCATCAAACAACTACTAAAATATATTCTGATTTTGGAATTTTAACTACAAATAAACAGATTACAGATGATGTAAATAGTATTTTTGCTAAAATTACCGGAACCGGCAAAGCTGGAATTTTAAACTGTTTATCTCAAGCACCTTTTACCTTACACGATATGATATTACAAAAAATCGAAACTGAAACAATTAATGCTCAAAACGGTAATTTAGCTAAAATAATTGCTAAAATGAACTCCTTGATAGAGCCTAAAATCATTAAAGCTCTTTACAATGCTTCACAAAAAGGTGTCAAAATAATACTTATTATTCGCGGTGCTTGTGCTCTTAGACCTAATATTAAAGGACTATCTGAAAACATTATGGTAAAATCAATTGTAGGCAGATTTTTAGAGCATGAACGTATATTTTACTTTTATAACTCTGGATTAGAGGATGTATATTTATCATCAGCAGATTGGATGAAAAGAAACTTTTTTCGTCGCGTTGAGACTTGTGTTCCCATACTTGATGAAGCCATAAAAAAAAGAATATTTGATGAAGCTTTAAACATAGATATAAAAGATAATGTAGAATCTTGGATTATGCAAAGCGATGGGACCTATAAACTTTTTGTAAGTCATGGGGAAAAAATATGTGCGCAAAAATATTTAATGCTAAAACTAGGAAAAATCCTTACTTTATAGGGCTAATATGAATAAAACTAATATATTTTTAATCTTTATTTTAACAATAACTTTAACAGCATGTGGCATACATTTAAGAGGCACTTCTGGCTCATATAAACTACCTATTAAAACTGTTTATATTCAATGCAATAATGTGAAAATTTGTCCTAATATGCAAAATGTCATAACCAAACAATCTTTAGCAACGCTTGTTAATAATGCCGAAAGTGCCGAAGCAGTAATTAAATTAATGAATGAACAGACTTCTAGAGACCCTCAATCATTTAATCTTGCAGGAAGAGTTACAAACTATATTCTAACTTATCAAGTAACTGCTCAAGTTTGGCAAAATCATGAACAAATTGGTAATGATATTGTTGTATCAAACCAATTAATTTCTCAATATAATGACAGCACAATTTTAGCCAATAATTTAGAAGAAGATAACTACTGGAATAAAATTCACCAAAACGTAACTAACCAATTAATTAGACGTTTAATTGCCTTTAAATACAATGAGTAAAATTTATTATGATAAAAAACATAAATGATTTATTAAATATATCTGATAATACCCCTCCAGTATGCTTAATAAGCTCAACTGAGGAATATTATCCCTTACTTCATTTTACAATTAATGAAATAAAAAATAAATTAAATAAATATAATAATCATAATTCTTTTAATATTGATAAAGATAGTAATTGGGAGGAAATAGTACAAAAAACTACAGCAAAAAATTTATTTGAGGAAAAAAACTATACAGAGATTATTTTCAAAACCAAACCAATGTTAGAACAAGAAAAAAATTTAATAAAAATATTTGATGAATTAAATAGCGATAATTTTCTTTTAATTATTACGGATAAATTAGATAAAAAAGATATGGCTAGCAACTGGTTAATAAAAATAAAAGAAAAAGGAGTCGCTGTTAATTTATCTAATACTGACATTACTCCTTTAATAAATTACAAATTACTACAAAATAATCTGACTATTGAAAGCGATGCCTTAAATTTATTAATCCAACAAAATATAGCAAATACGCATAATTTAATCCAAGATTTAACCAAAATTACAATTTTATACTCTAAAAAACATATATCATTATCGGATATACAAAGTATAAGTACAAATAATTCTCGCTATAATATCTATCAATTATCAAATACTTATTTATCTGGTGATTTACAAAGAAGTTTATCAATGTTTAATAATATCTATCAATCAACAGAAGATGAAATTTTATTAATCTGGATAATTGCTGAAGATTTAAGAAAGTTAATTAAAATCAAAGCTCTTATAAAAAAAGGGTTAAATTTAACTGAGATTTTCACTACCTTAAAAGTTTGGGGAGAAGCTGTTAATCATCTAAAAAGTGCCTATCAAAGATTAAGCTATAATACCTTAATAAAATTATTTGATAAACTTTCAGTAGTTGATATGATAATTAAAGGTATAAATACAGGAAATGTAAAATTGGAACTATTACAAATTATAACTTTAATTTGTATGGGGGAAGAAACAAATGCAAAAACTAATTAGTTTCAGCAAAGAACCAATAAATTTCTCTCAAGAATTAATGGGTGGGCTTGCAAATTTTTTAGCTATTGCCTACATCATTATTGTTAACCCTATAATTCTTAACGCCTCAGGTAAAGCTTTTCCTATTATTCCCTCAATAACTGCAACAATCTTAACTATAGTAATTATGACAACTTTAGCAGGATTAATAATTAAATTACCGTTTGTAATAGCTCCTGGTATGGGCATGAACGCTATTGTAAGCTACACACTAATAATTAGCGATAACCTATCACCTGAAATTGCCTTAGGTGTAGTTTTTTGGTCAAGTTTACTATTATTTATTTTTTCAATAACTCCTCTACGACAAAAAATTATTAATGCTATTCCTATCATAATACAAATAGCTCTGTCAGTAGGAATTGGCTTATTTCTCATATTCATAGGTATTAAAAATGTTAATCTAGTTGTTGCAAATCCAAATACTCTTTTATCTATAAATAAAATTGATAGCCATATTTTATTATGTTTTCTAGGTTTAGTAATTGCTACATACCTATTTATTCATAAAAAAGTATACTCTTTAATACTACCTATCAT
>CALMTA010000207.1 GCA_937872505.1 uncultured Neisseriaceae bacterium
TTTTAAATTTTTTAGATTTTTAAATAAATGGGCAGGTACATTCGATATTTGATTTCCTAATAAAATCAATTCTTCTAATTTAATTAAATCATCAAATGAACCCTCTTCAATATTTATTATTTGACTTTGACCCAAATTTAAACTTTTTAAATTTTTTAGATTTTTAAATAAATGGGCAGGTACATTCGATATTTGATTTACTGATAAATCCAATTCTTCAATCCAATTAAATTTATTAATTACACCATCAGGTAAAGAAGTTAAAAATAAAAAGCCTAAATTTAGGAAAGACCTTTTGTTGACATAACAACCAAAAATTATATTTGCTGCTTCTATTCTGCATTCCTTTTGGTTACTAAATCTCCCATTTGATTGAATATGGTTTGGTATTTCATTATTTGGAGTAGCATTTATCCATTTAAATAGCTCTAATGTAATATCTTTAGGAAGGTCGTCATCAAAACTATACCCCAAGCATTTTTGTAAATAATTTTTCATTGGAATATCAAATTTAAAATTTATAAGATTATATTTATTAATCGGTTGCAAGAATTTTTTAAAGTTTTTAGTTAAAGTAGCTTTAAAAAATTTAGATGAATTACTCACAAATTTTAATAAATCTTCTGTAGTTAATTCAGTTAATTTTTGTTGCTGTAAATTATATAGTTTTTCATTAATAGTATTTACTATTCTTTCAATCCCAAAAAGTTGGCCATTATAACTAGTAGGTTTACCAGAATAATTAACAAATGAATATAGTAGTAAAAAGTGTATTATTTCCAATGTTTTTATAAGTACTTCTCTATTTTCATTCTTTAATAACAAAATTAGCTGATCACTCACTTTTATTTTATCAAGTTGTTTTATTTCATTTAGTGTAAAATTATTATATTGTGTTACTCTATTGCTAATTTCCATTATTTGCTCTTCCATTAAAAACTAAAATAATATAAATATGTTAAAAATTTCTATTCTAACGCGGTATGATCCAAATACCCTTATTTTATAACAATGATTTTGGAAATTACAAGTAACAATTTTGTTATATATTGAATTTACTTAAATAAATGATTAATAATAATAATTTGCGGTTTTACTAGATTAAAATTTGGAATACGTTTTGGATAGTTTAAGTTAAGAGCTTTTTGTATAAGTAATTTTGTAGAACTACCATTAATCTTAAATTTAGGACAAATATCCTGAGCTATAATTTTAGCAACAGTGCCTCTTGATATTTTTAAAACTATTGCAATCTCTCGTTGTGAGAACCCGATCATTATTAAAAATAAAATCTCTTCCTGCCTATTGCTTAAATGTATCTCATCTTCTTCACTAACAAGTGATTTTTTATATAATCTATTAAATAAATGTTTTAAATTAAAAAGCCAAAATCTTGTTGAAGTACTGCTACTGCCTAATACTTCTCCATTTGGCATAAAAATAGGTGCATGGCTTACTAACTGGACGTCAAAATTTTTAGAAAATTCAGCAAAGTACAAATAATCAATAACCTGTTGTTTATTAATTACCAACTCTCTAATATGCTCTATTTCTTTAAATAGTTCTTCATTTTTTGTAGAGAATTCACTTAATTTTTTATCTTTTATTTGGAGCCAATTATCAAAACCTAAAGATTTTGCAGCTTTATTTGTTGCAAAAATAATTTTTCCAGAAATATCATAGACAATTTTATAAATATTTTTATCAACTAACCCTATAAATGACGGAATAAGAACTTTTTCGATAAAGACCTCTTTTTCATTAAATTCTTCTTTTCCCATCAGAGCCTCCTAAATTATTATAAAAATTTAATAAATTAGTTAATACTCATATCTACATGGAAGAATATTTTTAAAAGTTTATTATTTAAACTATTTTAAAATATATTTTGTTGAACAATAAGGACAAATCATTTCTTTTGAAGGTTCTTTTTCAATTTCTAAAAATACACGCGGATGATAATTCCATTTCAACATATTGGGCATCGGACAACGTAATGGTAAATCTTTTTCAGTAATCTCAATAATTTGTTTAGTATTTTCTATTTGCATATTAATTCACTCTCTAATAGCTTTGGCACAATAGTAAATAAATCACCTATTAAACCATAGTCTGCATGCTCAAAAATTGGTGCTGTTTGATCATTATTTATAGCAATTACAGTTTTTGAATCTTTCATTCCTGCAATATGCTGTACTGCACCTGAAATACCTATTGCTAAATATAAATCTGGCGCAACTATTTTTCCTGTTTGCCCAATTTGACAATCATTTGGTGCTAATCCTGCTTCAACAGCTGCTCTAGTAGCACCTACCCCGG
>CALMTA010000208.1 GCA_937872505.1 uncultured Neisseriaceae bacterium
GGTTACAGCTTATGGGTGCTGATATTAAGATTGAACATGGCTATATAAAAGCTCATTCTAATAGATTAAAAGGGGCGCGTATTGTCATGGATTTAGTGACTGTAACTGGAACTGAAAATTTATTAATGGCAGCCACATTAGCAGAAGGTACTACAATCCTTGAGAATTGCGCGCAAGAACCAGAAGTAACAGATCTGGCAAATTGTTTGGTAAAAATGGGGGCGCAAATTGAAGGTATTGGTACTACAGTGTTAACTGTTCATGGGGTTGATAATTTAACAGGTGCAAAACACTCTATTATTGCTGATAGAATTGAGGCAGGAACTTATGCAGTGGCGGCTGCGATTACTCAAGGTGAGTTAACCCTAACTCATGCACGCCCAGATACGATGGGGGCAATTATTGAAAAATTGAAAGATGCAGGGGCAAAGGTAGCTATAGGAGAGGATTGGCTAAAAGTGAGTATGGATAAAAGAACAAAAGCAGTTAATATAAAAACGCTACCATATCCTGATTTTCCAACAGATATGCAGGCACAATTTATGGCATTAAATTGCATTGCTGATGGTAAAAGTCGTTTTGAAGAAACAATTTTTGATAATAGGTATATGCATGTTCCAGAATTATGCAGAATGGGGGCAAAAATTGTAATTGATGGTATTCTTGAACCTAATAATATAGCTATTGTAAATGGAGTAGATCATTTAACAGGAACTACAGTTATGGCAACAGATTTAAGGGCTTCAGCATCTTTAGTTTTAGCGGCTCTTGTAGCGCGAGGAGAGACAATTATTGATAGAGTTTATCATTTAGATAGAGGCTATGAAAGAATGGAAGAAAAATTAAATAATGTTGGGGCTGATATAATAAGGATTAAAGATTAATTAAATGAAGTGATTAGAAAATATAAATAAAATTACTAATAATTATTAAATTCATGAGATAATCTGGGCATATTTTGTTAGAGTATTGTAATGACTGATGATTTGGAATATATAGAAAGAGCTAATAAAGCTGATATAGCGCCAGAATTTGTAATCATATGGTTGCATGGTTTAGGTGCAGATTGTGAAGATTTTTTGCCAGTAGTTTCTCAACTAAAATTAAATTTTAGTGTAAAGTTTATTTTTCCTAACGCAAAATTGCGCCCCATAGCTTTTAATAATGGTTATCTTGTGCGTGCATGGTATAATATTTACAATTTAGATATATATAATCATAAAATAGATGAAGATGGTATTAAAGAATCAGTATCGCAAATATATAAAATAATAGAAAAACAAATTAAAGGAGGAGTTTCTCCTAATAAAATAATTTTAGCTGGTTTTTCTCAAGGTGGGGTAATTAGCTATTATGCAGGCCTTAGTAATGAATACAAATTAGGAGGAATACTAGCTTTATCATGTTATTTGCCAGAATTTGAATTACTTAATAACTTGAATAAAAGTATTTCTATTTTTGCTTGTCATGGTATTAATGATGCGGTTATTCCTTATAAAGCAGGATTCATTGCTTATGAATATTTACATAAGAAAGGGTGCAACATTACTTGGCATGAATATTTAATGGAGCATACTTTATGTGATTTACAAATAACAGATATAGCAAATTGGTTAAACTCTTTAGGGAGTAAATAGTTATTTTATTAATTGGAGCATTTTTTGTATTAAGGTTTATTTATGTTAAATGATGAACTTGAAGATTTACCTCTTAGTAAAACTAAAATAAAACAAAAAATGCAAGATTTACAAGATTTAGGGGTTAAATTAGTTGAATTAAATAAAGAACAATTAACTAAATTTGACTTACCGCAAATTCTTTTAGATGCAATTAAATTAGCACAGCAAATAAATTCTAATGGTGCATTGCGACGTCAATATCAATATATTGGTAAATTAATGCGTAATATAGATACTGAATCAATAAAGGAGACTTTAAATAAGATTAAGGGTGAATCAGTAGAAAATATTAAGTTATTTCATTTAAGTGAAAAATGGAGAAAACGATTATTAGAAGATGATAATGCAATTAATCAATTTATAAATGATTATCCAATTTGTGATAAAGTAGAGTTATATAATCTAATAAAAAAAGTAAAGCATGAGGTTGAAGCTCAGAAAAAGCGTAATTATCGTAGGCTATTTCAATATATTCGAGATATTGTGGAGGATTTAAAATAATGAACTCAACTCAATTGGCGGTTATTGCAATAGTAATATTTTCTATTTTAATTGTAATTGCTTATTATTTGTATCAAGATACAAAATTTAAGCGGATAGTTGAAGATAATTTTAATCAGCAGACTGATGATATTATCAAAGAAAATAAAGCTATAGTTTTAGATGGTTTTAATCAATCTGCACCTATTCAGACTGTTTTATTTGATGATCCTGTTTTAGGAGATGCAAATGCTGATTTAGTGCAGAGTGAAATATTTATACCAGAAGATAGTGTTGAAGCTTTTTTTGTTAAAGTTGATAAAATATATTTTCCATTTTCAAGTTATGTAGATAATGAATTAGATTTGATAATTGATATAGTTTTTGAAGAATCAAAAAAATTTAAAGCCTTACCTAATATAGAGCAATTTACAAGTAAACCATTCTTAATTTATGTTTTAGATAGAGATAATTCATGGAAATTATTAGTAAAAGGTGAAAAAATTATTGCTAATGCTTTAAAATTTGTTATTCAATTAGTGGACTGTGATGGAATAATTAATCAAGCTCAGATTGCAAATATATATAATGATTTATATAAATTTGTGTTAAATAATGATGGGCATATCCGCCATTCTGATTATAAAACAGTAATCAATAGTATTCAAAATAAAATTAAGCATTTAGCAAATATTGAATTAGAATTGGAAATGTATTTATTAATTAAAGATAGTATTGATTTTAAAACACTTTCCAAGTTTTTTATTAGTAATGGTTTAACAGTTAATGATGGAAAGATTTTTTACTTAGAAGATGGAATTGAACTATTTGTGATTAGTAATGAAGATGGGGAAAAATTGCAGAATAATAAACTTTATTCAACTTTATTAATTTCAGCTAAACTGCATTTTCAAGTTGATCCGAGTAAAACTGTTGAAAAGATTTTTGATATTGTTGAACAATTTACTACTCAATTTGACTCTCGATTATTAACGGCCAATAAACAGCTTTTTGGCCAAAAAGAATATGATGGGTTGCAAAGATATATTAATAATTATGTAATAAGTTCAAAAAAGAACGATATACAGTTAGGCAGTAAATTAATATGGAGAGTTTGTTCATCTTAATTCAATTATTATTTTTGGAAAATTTAAAGAAAAATCAAAAATATTTTATTTTCTTATAATAATTTTTGCTAAAATACGCACCTATTTAGGTTCTTATTTTATGAAAGTGGCTACTTATGGCTATTTTAGAAATCCAAAATGTTTCAAAACTATTTAATGATCAGGTTGTAGTTACTGATATTAGTTTAGATATAAAACATGGTGAGTTTTTTACTTTATTAGGACCATCTGGTTGTGGAAAAACAACTTTATTAAGAATGATAGCTGGTTTTTCAAAGCCAGATAGTGGACGTATTTTACTTGAGGGTAAAGATATTACAAACTTACCTCCAGAGGAGCGGCCCCTTCATACTATTTTTCAAAGTTACGCTCTATTTCCACATTTAACAGTTGCTGAGAATGTTGCTTTTGCACTTAAGATGGCAAAAATGGGTGATGTTCCAAAAGAACAAATAAAAATTTTAGTAGAAAAAATTTTAGTAGACGTTCAGTTGATAAATTTTGCTAATAGGTATCCTCATGATTTATCAGGGGGACAAAAGCAGCGTGTGGCTATTGCTAGATCCTTAGTGGATAGACCAAAACTATTGCTTTTAGATGAGCCTTTGTCAGCCCTAGATGCAAGATTAAGAGAGCATATGCATATTGAGCTTGTTAAATTACAAGAAGAAACTGGGGTTACATTTATTTATGTTACCCATGATCAAAGTGAAGCTTTAGCATTATCTAGTAGAATTGGGGTTATGAATAAAGGAAAGATAGAACAACTGGATAAACCTCAAGCTATTTATTCTAAACCAGAAACTTATTTTGTAGCTGATTTTTTAGGTAAATGCAATTTATTAGCTGCAGAAATTATAGAAGTTAAAAAGCATGCAATAAAATTAAAAGTATCTGATATTTTAGAATTTGATTTGGAGCAGGAAAACACGGAAGATTTTAAGGTTGGGGATAAGGGATGGTTTTCATTGCGCCCTGAAAAAATCAAAGCAAATAGAAATGAGCCTGAAGATGAGGAATTATATACAGCAAAGGCAACTGTCAAAGGATATTATTACTATGGAGATGTTACTTTATACATCTTACTTTTAGAAAATGGCGTTAAATTACAGGTCATGTTATCAAATACGCGGGCAAAGCCAACAGCATTTTTTGATGAAGAAGAGGAGATAATAATTTCATTTGAACCAGGGTCTGGTAATTTTTTATCTAAATAAAAAAGGTGTTCTTATGAAGAAGTTAAACCAAATAGCGGAGAAAAATTTATTATCAATTCCACCTATTATTTATCTTACATTTTTATTTTTAGTTCCAACAATTATAATGGTGATAGTTTCATTTAGAGAGCCAGGGGCATATGGTGGTGTTGCACCATTAATTACCCATATTAATAATAAATCACACCTAAATATGAATTTAGAGAGTTTTAAATTTGCCGTTTTTAATAAATTTATTTGGGAATTATTATTCCGTTCTTTTTGCTTTTCAATATTATCTACAATTATATGTTTATTTATTGGTTACCCTATAGCTATGTTGATTGCTAAAAGCCCTAAAAAATATAGAGATCTGTTGCTTTTATTAATCATTATACCATTTTGGAGTTGTTTTTTAATTCGTGTTTATGCATGGATGATTATTTTAGGGCCACAATCAGCAATTAGCTACATAGTAAATTATGTATTAGTTTTATTAGGTTTTTCTCCTGTAAATTTACTTTATACTTCAGCTGCTGTGGTTATATGCTTAGTATATATTAATTTACCTTTTATGGTATTACCTCTTTATGCAAATTTAGAAAAACATGACGATACATTAATTGAGGCAAGCCGAGATTTAGGCGCTAGTAAATTCGAATCATTTTGGAAGATTACTATTCCTTTAAGTTTGCCAGGGATTTTAGCTGGCAGTGCTTTAGTTTTTATTCCATGTATTGGTATGTTTGTAGTACCGGAATTAGTTGGAAATAATTGTTCATTTATGATTGGTAATTTAATTAAACAGCAATTTTTACAAACTATGAATTGGCCATTAGGTAGTGTAACATCAATAATTATGACTTTAGGAGTGTTAGGTGTAACATTAATGGTTGCTGTTTTAGTAAGCCGTCTAGGGGGGCTTAAATATGCTCGAGAGTAAACCTTCCCGGGTACTATTATTTTTAGGTGCCTTGGGTTATTTATTTCTATATATACCTATAGCGATTTTAATTTTATATTCATTTAATGAATCACGTGTAAATGTAGGGTGGGTAGGTTTTACTTTAAAATGGTATAAAGTTTTATTTACAGATAAACAGTTAATGATAGCAGCATTAAATTCATTAATAATTGCTGTGATTTCTAGTGTAGTATCAGTAATTCTAGGAACTTTAGCTGGGGTAGCTCTAAATAGATACAAGGTCCCTTTTTTATCAATTTTGGTTATGATTCCAATTGCAGCTCCAGAATTATTGGTAGGTGTTTCCTTATTATTATTTTTTTTAATGATTAATTTTACTTTAGGGCTAGTATCAATTATTTTAGCTCATACAGCTTTTTGTATAAGTTTTGTCGCTATTGCGGTTAAAACACGCATGCATGGAATGGATAATAGTATTATTGATGCAGCAAGAGATTTAGGAGCAAATCGGTTTCAAGCATTTTATCTAGTATTAATTCCTTCTATTTTACCGGGGATAATTGCAGGAGGATTAATGGCTTTTACTTTATCTATAGATGATTTTGTAATTACTTTCTTTACAGCAGGGGTTGGTTCTAGCACTCTACCATTAACAATTTATTCTATGTTAAAGATAGGTGTTACACCTGAAATTAATGCTATTTCGACAATGATGATAATTATTACAATAATTTTGACAGCTATTGCAACTAAAATATCGCCACAACTCTTTAGGTAAAATAAATTTTTTGGATTGAAAATGTTAAAAAAATATTTATTTATTTATTTATTATTTCCTTTTGGAATTTTTGCTGAACCTGTTTTAAATTTATATATTGGATCAAATTATATTGCTAACGGTACAATAGATCGTTTTGAAAAGTTATGTAATTGCCGTTTATCACAGAACTATTTTAATGACAATGAAGAAATGTTAGCTAAAATAGTAGCTGGTGCAAGGGGTTATGATGTAATAGTAGCAACTGGTTATGCTATTGAAGAGTTAGGGAAAATGGGTAAAATTAAACCTCTAGATTTAAAACAGTTGCCTAATTTAAAGTATATTGATCCTAAATTTTTAAATCAAGGTTTTGATCCAAAAAATAAATATTCTGTCCCTTATGCCTATACCCCAGTTTTTCTATCATATAATCAAGAGAAGATTAGGCAACTTGGCATAACACCAAATACTTGGGCGGTTATTTTTGAGCCTAAATATTTAGAAAAATTAAAAGGTAGAATAACAGTTTTTAATTCTGCACGGCATGTATTTGCAGCCGCTTTGCTATATTTAGGTAAAGACCCTAGTTCTACCAAAATAAATGATTTATTAGCTGCAAAAAAACTTATTGAAAAAGCAGCACCCTATTGGGCTAAATATGATAGTGATAGTTATTATAGGGCGTTATTACGCGGGGATATATGGTTATCTATGAGCTATTCTATTGATATATTTAAGGCAACTATTGATGCTAATAATGCGCATTCAAAAGTAGTAATAGATGCAATGTTACAAAAAGAGGGTAACATGTATGAATTAGATAATATGGTAATTCCTATTTTTAATAAAAACGATAAAATGGCCTATCAATTTATTAATAATGCATTGGATCCGCAAAGTGCTTTTGAACTATCAGTAGCAACTGGATCTAGTGTTCCTAATTTAGTAGCATTTAAAAAACTTAGCCCAAGTATTACTAATATAGAATGGATTTATCCAAAGGATAGTAAAAAAATGCATACCCTTATTTCTTATGATCCTAAATCAAGGATTTTAATAAATGAGATGTGGACAGAAATACAAATGCAGTGCCATTTTTAAAGTTTAATTTATAAGGATACTTATGTCGTATTATTTTTTTTCTTCCGAGTCAGTTTCAGAAGGTCACCCAGATAAAGTAGCTGATAAAATTTCTGATGCAATATTAGATGCTATTCTTACTCATGATAAAAATGCTCGAGTAGCAGCAGAAACTTTAGTTAATACAGGATTAGTTGTATTAGCTGGAGAGATTACAAGTAATATTGAAATTCATTATGCACAAATTGTTCGTGATGTGATTCGCGATATTGGTTATACTAAAAATGAATATGGATTTGCGGCAGATAGTTGTGCGATTTTAGTTAATTATGATCAGCAATCTCCAGATATTGCTCAAGGAGTTAATGAAGGTCAAGGTCTTTATTTAGATCAAGGAGCAGGGGACCAAGGTATAATGTTTGGCTATGCTTGTGATGAAACGCCTACGCTAATGCCATTTCCTATTTATTATGCACACCGCTTAATGGAGCGTCATGCTCAAGTTAGAAAAGAGAATATTTTATCTTGGATAAGACCAGATGCTAAGGCACAATTGACAGTTAAATATGATAAAAGTAGTGGTAAAGTTTTAGCTATAGATACAGTTGTATTATCAACACAACATGATCCAGAAATTAATCATAAGCAAATTGTTGAAGCAGTAATAGAAGAAATTATAAAACCAATATTGCCTAATAACTTATTAAATAAAGATACTAAATATTTAATTAATCCCACAGGAAAATTTGTAGTAGGCGGTCCTATGGGTGATTGTGGGTTAACTGGTCGTAAGATTATTGTCGATACTTATGGTGGAGCAGCGCCTCATGGGGGGGGAGCGTTTTCGGGGAAAGACCCATCTAAAGTGGATCGTTCAGCAGCCTATGCTGCCAGATATGTCGCAAAAAATATTGTGGCAAGTGGCTTAGCAAAGCAATGCCAAGTGCAAATTGCATATGCAATTGGGGTTTCTAAACCAGTGGGCATAAATATATATACTTTTGGAACTGGAGTAATTGAAGATAGTAAAATTGAAGGCTTAATTGCAGAGCATTTTGACTTACGGCCAAAGGGGATTATTCAACAGTTAGATTTATTGCGTCCTATTTATAGTAAGACATCTAATTATGGGCATTTTGGGCGAGAAGACGTAGATTTTTCTTGGGAAAAAACAGATAAAGTGGAAGTTTTAAGAGATTTTAGATGATTTAGGTAACATATTTGTTACTAGAAAATTATATGGCATTGTTTTATAATTGTTTCCTTAAAATGTTGGTTAGTATATAAAATTAATATATACTTGTTAAAGGAAGTTAAATTGCCAAAAATTTCTAGCGGTAATTTTGTGCCTTATATTAATAAAAATGATAATAAGCAGGCTATTACTTTAACTAAGTATTTTGCTGATGAATCTATTAATGAATTTAAAAAATTAAAACAAATAATTAATAATGAGCCAATAGAAAATTGGCTTCATTTAAATTTATGTAAAAAGATCAATAAAAGAAAATTTGATAAATTTATTTTTACTAATACACAAAGAAAAAATTTAATGTTTGAGTATAATAAAAGGGTCTATAAAGAGATAAATAAGATGCAATTTAATATTCTGCAGAATAACTCTAAAAATATTGTAATAAAAAATTCATCACATATTAATCATGAGTATGAGAGTTTATTGAATATTATTAAGAATGAGCCTTTAGACGAATCTTGGAGTAAATTCAATTTTTTGAACGTATAAATAAAAGAGATGAAAATGGCGCCTTTATTTTTTCTAATAGTCAAAGAAAAAACTTAATACTAGAATATGATAAAAAAGTAAATGGCTTTCTAGTTACATTAGCATCTTAATTAATGCATAAAAAATCCTACATATCCTAAATAAATGCCAAGAGTCAATATTATAATAATTGAAATATAGTAAGCTATATAATTATGTGCAAAACTAATAATCATTTTAGATGAAGTTCTGGTAAAAATTAATCTAGTTAATCCTTTAATAAGAGCAGCATAACCTATAAAAGTTATAATGCCTCGCCAATTTAGTTCCCATATATTATGACTAACAATTATTAAAATACCTGTGATTACAGATATTGCACCACTAAAAAATAGTGCAGATAAATGGCCTGACTCATCTATCATAGCTCTTAATCTTTGAGCATTAAATAACATTACTAAAGCCATAATTAATAGGTAAAGTCCTAAACTTTTAGCAAGAAAAATTGATATATCCATTTTTATCACTCCTATAAATAGGTATAAATAATAATGAGATTTTATCATATTTATTAAAAATAAAAAGACAAATTTAAAATTAGCAAAAATTATATTTATTAGGACTAGTGTATTTCTAAAAGCAAAATTAATTATATTAATATAATTAAATATCTATATTATGATTAATAAAGCATAATATTATAGAAATTTTCTAAAGGGGTAATAGGAATTATTATAATTCAAATAAGTTGTTGATTTAAATATAAAAAATAATAATAGTAACAAAAATGTTACTATTATTATTTTTTATATTCCTATATAATATCCTGTGAATATGAAAATAGGATATGAATTATAATGAAAATTAATATAAATAATTTAAGCAAAATAGGTGTTTTTACACTTGTTTTAAGTTTAATTTTTAAAATTAGTGCTTATGCAAATACCTCAAATTGGATGAGTCAAATTGATGATAATAAACAATTAAATCAGATTACTATGCCAGGTAGTCATGATGCAGGAATGTCAGAAACAAATAATTGTAATCCGTTTGTAGGGGCTGCAAGAGTTTCTCAAACGCAAAATTTAAATATTTTAGACCAGGCGCGAGCAGGTTCTCGGTATTATGATATTAGGGTAGATTATGATCAAGGATTTTGGGATTCAAATGCTTATTTAATAACATATCACCGAACTGGCCGTATGGGATGTGGAGGGCAGCATCTAGATACAGTTTTAGATCAAGCTATAATGTTTTTACAGCAAAATCCGAGTGAAACGATAATTTTAAAGTTTTCTCATACACGTGATTTTGAAGACCATAAGCCAGCAGATATTACTCAGAGAGTAATTACATTATTAAATAATAAGTATAGTAATTTTTTATTTAAATCTATAGATCAAAACTTAAATATTGCTCAATTACCTTTACAAACAGTTAGAGGTAAAATTATTGCTGTATTTAATGATGAATATCAAAGTTATATAGATTCAAGAAAAGGGTTTTTTAGATATTTTGATGGTATAAATAATTATGGTGGAATAACTGTTTATGATAACTATTCAAATACATATGATTACTCTACAATGAGGAATGACCAATTAAATAAGTTAGCAAATTTTGGTGGATTTTATAAGCCTTATCTATTTTTATTATCTTGGACTTTAACATCAAATGGTTTTTATTCAATTGAAGGTTTAGCAGAAGAAGCAAATGGTAATTTACCCTATGAATTACAATACATGTATGGAAATATTCAGAAGCCAAATATTATATACCTTGATTATATTAATTCAGATATAGCAGAGAAAATAATACAGCTTAATTTTAAATAATTATTTTAGCCCATGTTTAAATGGGCTAAAAAATCTATATTTAAATCATAATGTGTTTATATTATTTTCAATTTCAAGAATATATGCGGTAGTTTTATGACTAACGCGAGTTCCCCAAGTAAAGAAAAATAAAGAAATAAAAATTAAGACGATATGATCAATAATATCAGGGAATACATTAATTCCACCAAATGATTTACTTCCAAGGTAAGCAAATAATGCCACTGTTAATAAATAAGCAATAATCCAAACTGCTTTTAAAATATCATTAATATCTAATGTATTACGTTTTTTTGCATAATAAAAATATATAGGTAAGCCTAATAATACTACAAAAATTACTTGCCCATTTAATGGCCAACGTGACCAATAAAGCATATAAGTTACTAAAATAAAGCCAAGAGGTGCAAAAATTCGCATACCTGGTATTCTAATTGCTTTATCATGTAATTTATTAGGAGCAATACGTCTAAAGGAAATAGCGCATACAGTGGCAGAAGCATAACCTAAAATATATCCTACAGAAATAACTGCAGCTAATTTATCCCAACTAGGTAATAGCCATAGACACATAAATGAAAGAGGGAGAATAACAATTAAAGCACCAGTTGGAATTCCTGAGCTACTGCTTCGAATACCAATTATTTTTGGCATATGGTCTGACATGCCATACATGATTCTAGCTGTTACAGAATTATAAATAATCCCAGCACCTGCTGGAGAAACGAAAGCATCAATATATAAAAGCATGGCAATTAAATTCAAATTAAGAGCAATAGCTAAATTAGCAAAAGGAGAAGCAAAATGAAGACCACTCCATCCATGTTTGCTTATAAGCTGCATTGGCATAACTGTAATATAAGAATATTGTAACAATGAATAAATTGCTGCACAAAATAAAATGGAAGCAATTATAGCGATTGGAACATTCCGTCTAGGGTTCTCTGATTCTGCAGCAAAGCTAATTGGTGATTGAAAACCATTAAATGCATAAATAATTCCAGCAGTGGTAATAGCTGTAAATATTCCGCTAATGCCATAAGGAGTAAAATTATTAGTGCTAATATCATAGTTTTTACCTCCTGAATAATGAGAAATTAGATAAAAACTAAAAATTACAATTAGTGGCACTACCATTTTAAAAATAGTGATAGTTTTTATTGATTTAGCTAAAAATGATAAAGAATAATAATTTATTAAAAAATAGAATATACATAAAATACTAGAAACAATTAAACCATTAGTGGTTAATGAATGAGTTTGTGTATCAAATAAAGCTTTAGTCCAAGCAAAATCCCAATTACTCAAGTATTGAGTTGAAGCTGTAGCTTCTGAAGGAACAGTACTTATATAACCAATTAATATTGTCCACTCAGCAATAAAACTAGCAAATGAGCCATGGGTGTAACGTAAATAATAACCTATACTCCCCATTCTAATAGGCGATATTGTAGACAACTCAATTAAACTTAATGAAATAATTAAAATTATTACGGCTCCTATTATCCAAGAAATGATTGAAGCAGGACCTGCTAATGCAGCAGCATGCGCAGAACCAAATAGCCAACCTGAGCCAATTATAGTGCCAACTCCTGAAGATATTAGGGTAAATAATTTTATTTGATTTTTATTCATAAAAAGTCTTTCTATTATCATAAACACTAATTTTCAAATTTTGAAAATTTACGAACTTATTTTAATTATGATTATTAATGAGTTTATAAGTATACATAGGTTATTGCTAATTGTCAATTAGTTTATTATATCGTAATTTAAAATTAAAATATTTATGTCAAAAACAAATATTTATGTCAAGAAAAATTGATTTTTGTGTTATAAAATAAAGATATTTATATCATCATGTTATTCTATAAAACAAATAAAATAATTTAAATAAAAACTTATTATACAAAGGAATTAATTTATTAAAAGCTTATATTAGTAACAAAATTGTTACTTGTTGAATAATGTTGGGTATGAAATAATCATCGCAATTTAAATCATCTTCTATTTGATAGATATAAATTAATGAGGTATTTTATCTGTCTAAATCTATGGTATCAAACCTATAAATTAGATTGAATAAATTATTATAGAAAATATTATTAATAAAAGGTTTTTACATGTTTAAAACTAATAAAAGTATTGCCATGTTGGCAATTGTATTTAATTTAATGGGATGTGCAAGTATGTTTGGTGACAATACCCGAAAAATTACCGTAAAATCTAACCCATCTGGGGCAGGAGTTTATGTTGATGGAGTAAGATATGGAACAACTCCAACAATTATTACTTTAAATAATTACATTTATGGTGGTAAAGTTATAACTTTAAGGAAAGATGGCTATAAAGATCAAGCTGAGGTAGTAAATACAAAATTTCAACCAGTTGGATTATGGAATATACTTAACTGGCCAGTAGGTTTTATAGTTGATGCTGTTACAGGTGATATTATTAAAGTTGACCCAGAAAATTTAAATATTGATGCAAACTTACAAACTGATAGATAAATCGCTTATTATATATATAATTATATCTACCCCCTGTTATTTAACAGGGGGTTTTATAATTAATATTTATTCAGAAAAAGTTTTATAAAGTAGTCCAATCTAAAATTATTTTACCACTGTTACCCGATTTCATTAATTCGAATCCTTTTTCAAATTCTTGAACAGGAATCACATGAGTAATTACAGAGCTTACATCTAAGCCGGATTTTATTAATGAAGACATTTTATACCATGTTTCAAACATTTCTCGACCATAAATTCCTTTTAGTAGCAATCCTTTAAAAACAATTTTATCCCAATCAAGAGTTACATTTTTACCACTAATTCCAAGCATGGCTATTTTACCGCCATTTATCATTATATCTACCATAGAATGAATAGCTACTTCATTACCTGACATTTCTAAACCAACATCAAATCCTTCTTCCATACCTATATTTTTCAT
>CALMTA010000209.1 GCA_937872505.1 uncultured Neisseriaceae bacterium
TCACGCAATATTGCCGATTATGGCGGTGTAGCTACGAAAATGCCAATTTTTGCAGTATTTTTTATGTTATTTGCTATGGCTAACTCGGGTTTACCTGGAACATCAGGCTTTGTTGGGGAATTTATGATAATCATGGGGGCGTTGCAAACTAATTTTATTTATGCTTTTTTTGCCGGCCTAACTTTAATTTTGGGCGCAGGATATACATTATGGATGTATAAGAGGGTAGTTTTTGGAAAAGTTGTTAGTCATCATGTAGATACAATGAATGATGTTAACTTACAAGAGTTTATAGTATTATTTTTATTAGCAGTTAGTGTATTACTTTTGGGATTATATCCAGAAATATTATTAGCTAAAATGCACACATCGGTTAGTGACTTAATTAAAACTGTTGCCAACTCCAAATTATAAGGTTCAAAAAATGGGTATTAATTTATTTCCAGTACTACCAGAAATATTTATAGCATTAATGATTATAGTAATATTATTAGTAGATGCTTTTGTAAATGAAAATAAAAAATCAATTAGTTATGTTTTAACTCTTAGCACATTAATAATTATGTGTTTATTGCAATATATTGTATATCAACCATTTGAACAAACAACTTTTAATAATATGTTTGTTTTAGATAGTTTAGCAAGAGGAATGAAGTTTATTACATATATTACTGCTTTAATAATAATAATTTATTCTTATCAATATATAAAAGATAAAAAGTTTTTAAGTGGTGAATTTTACGCAATATTTTTATTTGCTATATTAGGTATGATGGTGATGATTTCTGCAAGCAGCCTACTAATTTTATATGTGGGTTTAGAGTTATTATCATTAGCTCTATATGCATTAGTTGCTCTTGATCGTGATAATGTTAAAGCTTCGGAAGCAGCAATGAAGTTTTTTATATTAGGTGCACTTGGTTCAGGAATACTTTTATATGGAATATCTTTTATTTATGGTGCAACAGGCGGGCATTTACAATTAAAAGAGGTATTTTTTGCAATTCAAAACAATTTGGGGCAGAATCATTCAACATTAGTATTTGGTTTAGTATTTATAATTGCCGGGTTAGCGTTTAAACTAGGTTTAGTGCCTTTTCATATGTGGGTTCCAGATGTATATGAGGGTTCGCCCATGGTAATTACTACGATTATTGGTACGGTTACCAAATTAACTGCAGTGGTATTTATGATTAGATTTTTAATAAACAGTTTAGTTTTATTAAGTGAGTCCTGGTCAGTAATGCTAGCTATTTTAGCATATATTTCTTTATTTTTAGGCAATACTGTAGCAATAGCACAAACAAATATAAAAAGAATGTTAGCTTATTCAGCAATAGCTAATATGAGTTTTATAGCTTTTGGTTTAATGACAGTATCACTTGATGGAATATCAGCAACAATATTTTATATTGTAACGTATGTTATTGCAGCATTAGGGGCTTTTGGTGTGCTTTTATTATTATCCCATGATGATTATGAATGTGAAAAAATAGAAGATCTTAAAGGTTTAGGTAGTTCCCATCCAGTTTATGCTGGGATATTAATGCTTACCATGTTTTCATTAGCTGGTATTCCGCCATTTGTAGGGTTTTATGCTAAATTTAAGATTTTAGAATCTTTAATTAGTTTAGGTTATATTAAAACTAGTATTTATATAGTAATTATGTCTTTAATTGGTGCATTTTATTATATACGTATTGTAAAATTTATGTATTTTGATGTTAAGCAAAATATGGTAAATATTGGACAAATACAACCTAATTTAGTGAGTAAAATTGTTTTAATATCAAACGGTATGTTACTTTTAATTTTAGGAATTTTACCCGTAGGATTAATGAATCTTTGCTTAAATTTTTTAGTTAAGTAGATACTAAAAATATATGTTGACAAAGGAATAGTTTATACAGTAAAATCGCTCTCTTATTGAGAGATTTTGGGCGAATTAGCTCAGCAGGTTAGAGCGACGGAATCATAATCCGCAGGTCCGGGGTTCGAGTCCCTGATTCGCCACCAATAATTCTCCAAAATCCAAAATGTATGCCGGAATAGCTCAGCAGGTAGAGCAGCTGACTTGTAATCAGAAGGTCGAGGGTTCGATTCCTTTTTCCGGCACCATTATCTACCTTTGGCCAGGTAGCTCAGTCGGTAGAGCAGAGGACTGAAAATCCTTGTGTCGGCAGTTCGATTCTGCCCCAGGCCACCAAATTTCTGAAAATGAAGCTAGTTATTTCATAAAAATATTGCCTAAATTGTTACACAAATATAAGGTAAGCAAATTTAATGAAAACTCTTTTTTTTCTATCGTTTCTTATCTTATATCAAGTATGTAATGCTGCATGCAGTGATTTAGTTCCATGGGCAAGAAGTATTTGTGAGCGTTTTAGTAAAACTTTATGCGATGGCCATACTGATTTATACCTATCAGGATATGCTCAACATGTAGATTTCCATGATCCATTAGGTGAGAATTATCCAGAAAACCAATATGCTTGGGGTTTAGGTATTGGTAGGGGGCGTATGAATGATTCAGGTAATGAAGATATGCTCTTAGTAATGGGGATTGAAAATTCTCACAGAAATGCCCAATTTAGTATGGGTTATGCATGGCAGGCGTATTGGCAGCCAATTGATAAAGCACAGTGGTTTAAATTTGGTTTAGGTTATACGGTTGCTATTTTACAAAGACCCGATATAGCTAATGGTATACCGTTTCCTGTTATATTAGATTTAGCTAGTTTAAAATTTGGTAATTTTACTTTATATGGAATGTATATACCTATCCCAAAAATAAACACTGGCATGGGATACGGTAACGTATTTTATTTTTTTGCTAAATATAGTTTTTAGTCATTCCATAAATAACAATAGTTAGTGCTATCAGTATAATCATAACCATCAATAACTACAAAACCATCAGGGTTTTTATT
>CALMTA010000210.1 GCA_937872505.1 uncultured Neisseriaceae bacterium
TTTTTCTAATAGTTCTCTGGAAGTTAAGTCCAAACAGAGTTAAATGTAATTAAGGTAAATTTTTCAAACTTTTAAATTTAAAAAAATGTCACAAGCAATGAATTTCGGATTAGATTTTCAAGAACATTCAAGGGAAAATGAAGATGTAAAAGCAGTAACAGTAAAAACTATAACACTGCACAGAGAGGTAATAAAAGGAGCTCCAACAGAAAATAGTTTAGAGTTCATTGACGGCTCTATAGCTATATGGTATGGACAAGGATGGGAAATTAACGAAAAAAATTACACCGAACCTAAAAACTAAATTTTATGAGTGTATTTGACTTACTAAAAACACAACAAAGAATTTCTGAAATTACAAGAGAATTTGAACTTCTTGTAGAAGAAAAAAACACACTCTTCAAAGAAGGTAAATCAACAAACCACCTTGAAGTAAAAATCTCAGAATTGAATGAAGAGTATAATAAGCTAAACGAAAACATCAGACTTAAAGGAAAACTCTTTTCAGAGGAACCAACAAGAGAAGATGTAGAAGACTACACTTCTGATTTCCCAATGCCCCAGGACTGGGACACAGTAACCGACTTTCATTAAACTTTAAAAACTATTTACCATGAGACTTTTTGGGATTAGAACAATCTTTGTGAATGGAACCCCAGTGTTTACGTTCTGTTTCTATTGGAAAGACACGCCAGAAAACAGAGAAATTATTAAAAAACATGGGTTAGTACCAAAAATAATAGAAGAAAAAAGCAAACTTGAAGTAGAATACACATCATTATCCTATGAAAAATTCTACGATAAATGTGAAAAAGTAAAAGCTATTGCAAGAGAAATAGCTCAAAACAATTTCAATCAGAAGTATGCTTGGACAGTCCCCATGCAAGAGTTCAACCCTAACACGTTAAACGAACCCTTAGACAACGAACCAGCTAAAATTTATTTTTAAAAACAAACAGTTATGCCAGGATTTGAATTTTTGTTGCTATTAATCTTCATTGTATTTTTAATTTTCGGGGTAGTGTACCTACTTCCTGTAAAAAAACAAGAAGAGCAAGAAGAGCAAAAAGAAGAGGCTTTGGAAGTTGTTGAAAACACTCCAAACAAAGACATTTATATCCCACCACTGTACAAAGTAAGCAAAAGTGGAAAGATTTTCAAACAGTATGGTGAAGGTAAAAATGCCAGCAGGCATTACCCTGAACCTGATGCAGTTTACTTCTCTGATAACCCTGTTGAAGGGGTTAAACAAGAATTAGAAAAACAGTTAGGGAAAAAAATCAAGCTCTTAATTCTTCCAACTTTTATGGAAGAAATCAACATAAATGTTGGCTATAAAGTCTTTGACTTAAACCCGCTAAGAGTACATGCAGTATTTTCCTTGGGACAGAAATTTTATACAGTTAGACATGAGGGAAAACACATGTTCCTTCAAGAATTTAATCCACGTTAACAACAAAAAAAAACTAAAAAACATTTTAAAAATGAAAAAACTGCTATTTTTCTCGGCTCTGATTATGTGCTTATTCATTAACCTACAAGCACAACCCAAATTTCCGTATTTTGATGCAACTCCTGAAGCAGATAGGGTGCAGTCAGTTTATGGTTCAATGTACAATACTCATTATAGTTCCACCCTCAATGAATGGACTATGGAAAGCAACAGTATTCATACGTTCAGTGTAATACTCCTCCTAAACACAGGAGAAATTGACACTTTACGTAACTTACAAAGCCTTACTATTCATTATACGGAAGACTTTAAAATCAAAAAGGTTGTAGGTGTTATGTATGAAATAGAGATGCACGGAAATTCTGTTGAGATTATTGACATTATTGATACTGAAAAAACTGACGTGATGTCAGTAGTAATGTCAAAACTTTAAAAATCAAACACAAATTCAACTCTCTGTAACATGTAAAAGTGTTGCAGAGAGTTCTTCCTAACCATACAGTCACAAAGGAAGTAAAATAATAGTGAGCAAGTTTAGTAATTTACTCGGTGAAAATTACATTAATTACTAAAGTAAAACAAAAAAAACATGAGAGTTTTAACAGTTGAAGAAAGACAGCATTTAATGATAGCCATGACTATCTACGTAATGTTTTTACGCTACTTTTATGGAAAAGACCCTAAACAAGGGCAAAAAGTAATCAAAGAACTACTTTTAAAACTTAAAGAGTACTTTGAAGATGAGGAGGAGTTCTTATTGAATATATTTGAGCTTTCGCAAGTAGATTACACTTTACAAGGTAGGACTAACAACGAAATAGCCTACATTATTGCTTTGAATAGGTTTAGAAGAGGAGAAAACTTTATGGAAATCCTCGATTATATAGCCGATGAAGAGAACACCACAATAGAAACAGAACAACTTGACAAATGGAAATCACCTGAAGATGAAGAAAGTTTAGAAACCTACATGCTGGTGTCTATCTATCTGCAAATTAAAGAGGTTAAAGAAGCGTTAAAAAGAGAAAACCCTGAAAATGAGCTTGAAGATGAACTTGAAAATGCTTCTGAACTTGAAGACGAAGGTTAGTGTCATTATGTTTATTCTTACATTACTGTTCACTGCTTGTGACAGTAATGTAAGAACAAGCAGAAATGCAGGTGCACATACTTCTAAAAGAAATGACACCACAGTTGTTAAACCACAACCTAAAATAGACTTTGAACCTGAAAATGAAGTAAAATTCACAGAAATCAGTTCAGAAATGGTTGTGAGCATACCTCAAACTATATTTAAGAATTTACGTCTTAAAATAGTAGCCAATGACCCTGCAACTCTTGCAGAAGTCACCACGTTTATCAATAGTAACTTAGAAAATCTCAAATACATAGCTGTAGATGAAGATTTAAAAAGTGAATTAGACAGAATATTGCGTGAACAATTTGAAGGCACAGCCTCAATAACTGTTCTTGGTAATAAAGTTGTACAACCTGTAGACACTACAAAGACCAAAACTCAAAAGGTTAAACAAGTGGTTGACACTAAACAATACCACACAGTTAGGAAAGGTGAAGGCTTTTTAAGTATTTCACGTATATATAGTACAAGTGTAAACAACTTGTACAGACTAAACCCAGGAAAAAAACAACTGTCGCCTGGGGACAGAATTAGAATTAAATAATTTCAAACCCAAAATTTTTTCAAAAATGAAAGTTTCAGAAGACACAGTAGGATTAGTAATGAACGTAGCAGATTTTAGAGGAATTGACCGTAAATTTGTAGAAGAACATTACGCAGAACAATTGAAAACAAAAAAAGTATTCGTTGTTGCCATCACAGATGAAAGAGAATGGAGTAACGAAGAAGTAGGCTATCAAATAATGTTCGCTCAAAGCAGAACAGGACTTAGTAGCTCAGAATTCGGTGAAAGCGTTAACTTGCTAAATGGTTGGGATGAAAACACAGTAGTATTTGGTTACCAAAATGCAACTGCTGCTGGATTTATTCCTAACAGCGAAGAAAGCCTTGGCAAAACAGTTGAAGAACTTTTATTCCAAAACAAAGGGATTAAAAAAGTAGCAAGGCTTGTAATCACAGACCAAACTACTCCTATCACTTACACAAAAGGCGGAAAAGTTGTGACTGTTGAACCCAGGAAAACTACTAAAGGTGAATTGCTTGGAACTAAAGATGGTGAAGCTATTTACAGAAAAGTAACTTTGGAACTTGCAAATAATGCCTTGGGGATTATTGCAGACACCATCATTCCTGCAAAAGCAGCTTGGAGCCGTGAAAGTCAATTGGACTTATTCGGTACCACAAGCGTTGACTAACAGATTTAAAGGTTGATAAAAAGTTCAGTACAGGCATCGTTAATTCGGTGTCTGTACTTTTTTTTGTACCTTTGTAACTATAAAAAGCCTTGAGATTTAGACACACACTATTTCTCAAGGCTTTCCTTACAAGGCTGTAGTAATACAGTGCAAGCCGTTGACAGGCAAGGAGTATGTCAAGACAATAGAAAATGTCAACATTTGAGTAGTAATTTATTCCATTCAATTACTACTCTTCACCAAAATTAAAACTAATGGAACATGTAAAAAAAACTGTAGTATGGCTTTTTATTTTTTTTCTGATTGCAACTATAACGTCAATTGAAGTTTATGCCCCGCATAGTATAGAAATTGACTGTTGGTTCTTCACTCTACAACCAAAAACAGTGAAAAGAGTGAAAAATATTCAGAAAATACCTCCAAAAAACAATGCTTTGATAAAAACTTATGGAAACATAATCTCAAAAGTAGCATTGTCAAGACAACAAGAGGACAAGCCATTTATTTTACCTTCTGTAACTATAGCACAACTTGTGCTTGAAACAGCAGGAGGAACATCAAAGTTAATGAAAGAGGCTAACAACCTCTTTGGAATAAAAGCAACAGGAAGAGAAGAAAGTGTTTATTATGCTTGGGATGATTGTGGAAAAAACAAATGTAAATTCAAAAAATTCAAATCCCCAGAAGAGTGTATTGAGTATTATTTTGATAATGTAATATCATCAGAGAGATACTCAAAAGCCACTGCTGCATCAGAGCAAGGTAAGCAGCCAAAAAAAGTAGCAGAACTTTTAAAAAGAGGAGGTTATGCTACTGACCCTAACTATGCAAAAAAATTAGATAACATAATCACAGCCAAAAACTTAACTGCCTATGACACCACTCCGCTCTTGGAATAAAGAGCAACTTGAAGGATTAGAGAATGAAATAAAAGACGCAAAAAATAATGCAGAGTTAGAAGAAATCAAAGATAAAATACTATCTTGGCAAATATTAAAATGGTTACTTCTTGCAACAGTTGTCTTTTGTCTCTTTTATTTCATTTTCAAAATAGATTTAACTTCAGAGGTTATTGAAACCTCAAGATTAGATGAGTACTATGAAACAGTTATACAAGACGCTTCTTTTACAGCAGATAGTGTAGTTTCAAGATACTCACTAATAGTCTCTGACACACTCCAAAAGAAAAACATTGGTTTTAGAATCGTAATAAACTTTAAGTAATGAGTACACTTTTTAAATTTATGAGCAGTCTAATTGGATTTGGGCTTGTAATTCTTGTCATAATTTATTTCCCTGGATTTCTATGTGACTTTATCTATAGAATTTCAGATGCTTTTAAAATCGCTTTTAACATAGGACAATGAGCAACAAAAAGAAAATCTTTGATGAATTTAGAACGGAAATGTTCTTAGCTGCAAAAACATGTGGCGTAGAAGACAGTAATGGAATAATTGAAGACTTGTATATTTTTTATGATACTCTTGGACCTGATGTAGAAGATGGTTTAAGGTTTGAAATAGAAAGCATATACAAAGAAGTTCTTCCTGAAAGGGGTGAAAAACCAGACGTACATGTTTTTACAACAGAAGACCTGGGAAAAGTAACATTTGCTTTAAGACTAATGCTATCCTCTAAAAAATTAGCTCTTCTGCTCTATGAAGAATACATAGAGCGTATTAAAATAGATAGCTTATTAAATAACCAACAAAACCCAGAACTAAATTGAAAGCACTTTTAGATAATTTCGTGATGATTATACTGTGTATAAATTATTTTGTAATCGTTGCAATGTACACAAGCATATTCGTAGGACTATTCAGTAATAATACCTACATAGAAAACATAGGAGTACGTGTACTAAAAACAGCTTTTATACTATTGACAGTACTAACAGTGTATTTTTCAATTCCAGCAGCTATACTTACAGGAATTTGTACTATTTTATTACATAAACTTTGGGAAAGAAATGCAACTAACAATTGAACAAATGGAAGAAGTGATTGAGGGAGTTATAGATGATGCAATAGCAGACCCCAAAAATCACAAAATACACACAGCACTTTGGGAAGTAGTATCCTCTTATTATCCTGAAATTACAAAGGATTTAAAAGGTACAGACAAAGACTGTTGGCAGAGTAAAGAAAATATGCACAGATTTATAAAGCATATAGTAAAAGAAAATGACTATAACAAACTTCCGTCACCGTACAAAATTTGAGGCATGGTAAATAGAATAACAGACAGGGACAGTCAAGTTGAATGCTTGACGTTCCTGTCTTTTTTATCTGAAGTATGTTTAGACCTTGAAACAACAGGTCTAATACCGTTTAAAGATGAAATTGTACTCGTAATAGTAGGTAATTCTAAGAAAACCTATGTTATAGAGTATGAAGGAAATAAAGAATTTTTAGAAGAGCTCTTTGGGATTATAAAAAACAAAAGAATTTTAGGGCATAACCTAAAGTTCGACATAAAATTTGTTCTTTATCATTTCAAAATTCTTCTCAGAAATTTGAAAGACACTATGATACAATCAAGAATTATTTTTAATGGTCTTGTAAGACGACATTCTCTTGAAGAATGTGTTAAAGAAATGTTCCTTGATTATCTTAGTAAGATATACGACTTTGAGAAATATTGTTGGGAGATAACAGATTACAAAAAAGTAAAAACTCCAACGGAATTAGCAAAAGTAAACGAAAAGTTTACAATACTTGCACAAGAAAACAAAGGACTTACAGTAGAAGCAGTAGCGATAAAAACAGTGGAAGAGATTTTTGACAAAAGTGTCAGAATGGAATTTACAAAAAAAGACCTCGTACTTGAAGACAGGCACTTTGAATATGGTGCTCAAGACGTGGCATTCATTGAACTATTGGTAAACTATCACGAAAAGTTTATCAAAAGCTATTCTTTAGAGAAGCTACAAACAATTGAGATGGAATTTATTTCTGTCTTAGCAGTAGCAGAACTCTATGGAATAAGGTTCAATAAACAAAAATGGATACAAAACAACATAAAAAATAGGGCTGAACTTGTAGAATTTGATTTGAAAGTAAGGCAGCACATGGAATTAATGTTAGCAGTTAGAGGACAAGATACAAAAATTACAGAAACACTAAATTTTGCAAGTCCTACACAATTGCTAAAACTTTTTAAGATTTTTGATAGTAGAATTGAAAGCACAGGAAGTGACTATTTACTTCAGTTTATAAAAACAACAGAGGTAAGTAGAGACCTGTTACAGTTAATACACTATCTTATAGGAACTAATGCTTATGATAAGCATTCCTATAGGTCTATTGCAAAATTATGCAGTACCTACGGGGAAAAGTTCTTAGCTTATTGTGAAGGAGATTACATAAGAACAGAGTTTAAACAGGCAACAACTTCTACAGGAAGACTTGCCAGCGGTGATTTAAAAGAAGATTACACAAACAACAAGGGGGGAACTTCCCAAAGAAAAGCTAATGTTTATGTTCCTCTACAAAATTTACCAAAGGAAGAGAATTTAAGAAGTTGCTTTATTGCAGAAGACGGAAAAACACTGATAACTATAGACATGCAAGCAGCGGAAGTAAGGATTGCTGCAAGTCATAGTCAATGTGATTTCTTTTTGGAAGGACTAAACAAAGGGTTAGACTTCCACAGTTCTCTTGCAGAAACTACATTTAGAATTGTAACAAATAACCCTTCACTTGTAGTTACAGATACATTCAATTCTGAATATAGAACTATACAAAAAACAATAACTTTTGGGTTATTTTATGGAGCAGGGGCAGGTAAGATTTCAGAGGTATTAAATGTACAGATGGATACTGCAAAGAAAGTATATAATGGGTTAAGAAACTTAATACCTAAACTATTTGCCTTCTTAGACAAAGTATCAAATTCAGCAGTAAAAAATGGATACTTAGTAGCAAATAGTGTTACAAATAGAAGAAGATGGTTTGGGGAATACATCAAATACAGAAAAGACATGACAAACTTTGGTGTTCCTTATTCTAATGTACACTCTGTAAAAAGGGAAGCAAGCAATTTTCCAATTCAAGGAACAAATGCAGACATGATGAAAGAGAGTGCAGTTAATATTGACAAATACCTTAGAGGAAAATATGGAGATGACTTTTCCAACAGACAGTTATTTTGGGTACATGATGAATTTATAGTACAAGTACCTATTGAAGAAGCGAAAGAGGATAAAAAGAATATAGAGGAGATAATAATAAAGACATGTAATACCTATCTAAATGGTATTGAAATGAAAGTAAAAGGAGAAATTAATACTCACTGGTCAAAATAATAAACAATGAAAGAGGTTATTGGAAAAATTTACAAGGGAGTGACGTTTGCTATGGCACTCATAGTTGTTGGGTTAGTAGTAATTGCATTTGTTGCAGTTATGTTTCTTTCCCACGGAGTAGGAGATATGGTACAAAAGAACATTGAGGACTATTTTGGTCATGCACTTCCTTTAATTTTTGGAATACCGATAGTCGCAATCATTGAGTACTTATCAAGTTTATTTACAGTGGCAAGACCTGTTTATTCAAGTTTAGCAAGGTCTTCTGTTTCATCAGGAGGTTCCACTATAACTACACTTGAGCAAGCAACTTTAAGAGGAATTGATACAGTAATTTGGGTAGCTTATGGGTTTAATATTCTTATAAGTATAGTTACTTTAATTATGTATCCAGCTATATTATATGTTCTCTATGGAGAAACTACTGATTGGGCTGTAAATACATTTAAAGTTCTTGTTCAGGCAGGTATTATTACAGTTATGTATGCCGCAGACAGTGCTGTTGGGCATTTATTTGCAATTACAGGCATTATGGAAACTGTAGTTATTGAGATGAAAGCTAAAAAAAGCTCTTTATCTTCCTCTGGAAGTACGCCACCACCTTTCACACCTTCAAGTTCATCTTGGGGTGCAGGGGGTAAAAAAATCAAAAGGAGTAAAAAGGTAAAGTAGTCGGCTCTACTCAAGTTAACACGCAAGATTTTATTTCTCTTATAGTTCAGTGGTTAATTATACCTAAAGAAGTATTATTTAGGCAACATATCAATCAACAGTTGATTAGTGACACTGCTGCAATAAGCGTATTAGAAGAAATAAATGAGATAATTAACACACCAAAACAAACATCAGAAGAGGAACTTTTAGCAGAGGCTAAAGTAATGAAACTTTTAGTTGATGGTCTAAAAGTTCCTTTTGATTATTTGAGAGAAAGTGTTGTTAATGTTGATGTAGAGCCTACTGAATTTTTTACAGAGAAAGCTTCTGATGGTTCAAGAATAAATGTACTTGAACCTAAAGTATTAGGGTTGGCAGAAAGAATTGTTGGTGCACTTAGGCTTAGTCCAAGAGCTTTTAGGGATAAGGACAGTGCAAAAGTAATAGCTGAAAAGCTGTTATCTATACAAAAAACAGTTCCCCATACCAATAAAAGCAAACTTGAAAAGCTCTTTAAAGATTTAGAATTCCAAGTTTCTCAAATAGAGAGTAAAAGAAGTCAGCTCGGAAAATTCTATCAAAAAATGATAGAAACTGAAACTAAGAGAAAAGAACTCTCTTCTAAACTACAAAAAAAGTCTACTACTTTAAATTCTTTTGAAGAGGCTGTTAAAAACCCAGACACTTTACAATCTGTATCAGAATATATGAACTCAAAAATACCTTCATATAAAAGTGAGGTGAGAACTCTATCTGAAGAATTGCAGAAGATAAAAGCAGAGGGTAACGTATACGCTTCAGCTATTGTGGAAACTCAGTTAATGCTTAAAGACCAGAAAGACCAACTACTTGAAAAACTAAACAAAAACCAACAGGATTATGGTTAAGAAGGAATTATCCCGTATAGAAAAACTTGAATTAGTGCAAAGACAAGCATACAATGCTTGGCTAAACTCCAAAGGAGTAGGTACTATTAATGTAGCTACAGGGGTAGGAAAAACTATTATAGCGTTTAAATGCTTATACTACGCTCTAAAAAAATCATGGATTGTACAGGGCTCAAAAGTTACTTTCTATGCTGAAACAGAGGTGAGAGAGCAGACTTTGAAAGATGAGGCTAAGAAATTTAAAGAAATTTATGGGCTTGATGTTTATAAAGACTTTAACATAACTTTTGTATGCTATCAGGCTAATAAACCAATAGAAGATGACGTAAAAATATTAGATGAAATACATTTCATCGGAGAAATATACGCCAAGCAGTTTGAAAATTGTAATTCCTATATTATAGGGTTAACTGCAACTACTTCAGAAAGTACAGTAGTAAACTCAGTTACATTTTTGACAAAAGAAGAAATTATAAATTCAATTGCTCCTGTTTGTTTCAGGTATCCTATTGATGAAGCTATAAGAGATGGTATATTATCTCCTTATCAAACTTCATTTATCTATCACAAGCTTGATGAAACAAGTCCTTATTTAACATTAAGCAAAGGCTCAAGAAATTTTGTAACAGAGAAAGCTTACTATGGACAAAAGAATTTTAACAAAAACAACATGAGAAATGCTGAATACATACGCAGAAAGAGTGGTATGGAAATGGCAAAACTATTGTGGGGTTTAAAGTCAAAAGTAGAAGTAGTAAAAAATCATTTGCGTACAATAAGTGGTAAAACTGTTATTTTTGGGGTAGAGCTTGCTATACTAAAACAAATAACGCCAAATGTGGTATCAGGAGAAAATACAAAAGAAGAAAATCAAAAGTTAATTGATGACTTCAACAGTGGTGTTATCGATACTATAGCTTCTGCTAAAATGTTAAAACAAGGAATTACCCTTGAAGGGGTAGAGAACTGTGTCCTTGTAAGTTACTACAGTACAAGTACTGATTTTATTCAAAGGCTTGGAAGGATAGTAAGATTTGTACCAAACAAATTAGCTAATCTCTATATTGTAGTCACACAAGATACCCTTGAAGCTAATTGGGTAAGCAAAATGATATTGGTGAAAGATGGAAGTGGAGCAGTAACACATAGCATAGATTTAAATTTAAAACTTTAGTAGAAAAAGTGGTACATTTTATTTAACTTAGCAACCCCAAAAAATTATGACAAACGAAGAATACATAAATCTTGTTAGTCAAGACCACATAAAAGAGCTTGTAATAGAGTTCTTAAAGAGGAAAAAACTATTCACTCCAGAACCTAAAGCAGATGTAGCAAAATTAGCAATAAAAATAAAAGCTATATTTGATAAAGGCGTTTATAGAAAAGCTGGAGGAGCCGCAGCCAGACTTATTCCTAAGTTGAGGTGGTTTTTTGAAGTGACAAAATACACTGAAGAGGAGGTGTTGGAAATGTGTGAAAAATATATCAGACTACAGAACCAAAAAAGAGCTTTTCCTATGGATGCACATAACTTTATAGTTAACCAAGATGGAAAACCAACTAAATTATTGGAACAAAGTGAACTGTATTCAATGTTAAACAACAATGTAGAAGAAAAACCAAGCTCATTCACAAACCAACTGTAAGTATGTCTGTATTTATGCAAAAAGTCCAGGAGGGGATGGAGGGTAAAAACTCTGGTCTTTCTTCTGGACTTAAAAAACTTGATAGTTGTACAAACTCAATACAAAAAGAGAGTATTGATGTTTGGGGAGGAAGACCAAAGTCTAATAAGACTACTATTGTGGATTACAGATACATCTTATCTGTATATTATCCAGGGATAACTAACATTAGATGGATTTATTTAAGCTACGAAATTTCTATTGACCAAAAAATAGCAAAGTTTGTGGCTTATTTTATGAAAAAGAAACACAACATTAGATGTAGTGCTTCTTACATACTTTCAAAAGGGACAAATAGGTTATCAGAGGCGCATAAAACACTTGTAGATAATATCTACGAAAATGAGATTAAGGAATTGTTTGGAGAATTTGATGAAATGGGGAGGCAGACAAAAGAAGGACTAATAATATTTATAGAACAAAGAGAAAACCCCACAGGAATAAGAAATTATCTTATGAGGTATGCAGAGACAACAGGACAATTTATAAAAGAGAAGTACAAAGTTTTTATAGATGGGACTCAAGTAACAAAACAAAAAATAGTAGGGTACAGACAAACAAATGAAGACCTACACACCATAATCCTTTTAGACCATGTTGGTAAAATACCAGGGGAAAGAGGGTTCACCAAAAAAGAAAACATTGACAAATTATCAGAATATGCAGTTGAATTAAGGAACATGTGTAAATGGACTTTTGTATTCGTAAGCCAATTTAACAGAGGACTTGGAGCAATAGACAGGCTAAAATTTTCAGGAAATGACCTTGAACCAACTATTGAAGATTTCAAAGACACAGGAAATTTAGCAGAAGATGCTAACCTTGTATTTGTAATATTCAATCCCTCTGAATATAACCATTTAGCAGGTGAAGAGTACAATGGCTATAAACTAAATATTTTAGGAAAACATTTTAGGTCTATAAAATTACTTTTGAGTAGAGATACAGATAGTAATATTGCACTTGGAGTGGTAGTGAATGGGGGAAATGGAGATGCAAGAGAATTACCAAACCCAACAACAGAGAAACATGAATTACAACAAATTTATAACACATTTCAAAAAAGTTAAAACATGGGAAGAATTTTTTTCTTATTGTGTTGTTTAGTCTTTTTGGTATTTTTTATTTATTTAAAATCACCAACAGAAAGATTTGACACAACAGAACTTGCAGCATTTGCAGACAGTATTAGTGAATTAGCTACAGACAAAGTTGTAGTGGAGTTTGTACAAAACTATACAGAACCAGGTATAGTAGATGTAGGGTTTTTAAACACTACTCTTAAAGCAAGGATAGTAGGAATAGCCCTTGTAGGTTACAAAGGATTTGACTTTTCATTAGTTGGTGAAGAAGTTCACTTTTATGCTCCAACTAAGGAAATCTTATCAATTGAGAAAAGAGTTGACTGGATAAATGTGTCTGAAGGATGGTTTAATACTTTAACTAAAGAACAGCTTCAGAAATTAGAAGATGATGCCGTATTAAAAATAGAAAATCATCCTCTTGTTGTAAAAGCATTAAAAACAGAGAACTCAAGCTTTTTTAATTCAATAACAGCCTTCAAAGGGCGTAAAATTGTTTGGAACTATGGATATTAAAAATGCAGAAGACTTCTTTTACCCTGTGCCTGGGCATATTGTTGCAGAAGAAGAAGATGATGGTACACCTGTAGATACACAAGTACCTACAATACCAGGAGTAAGAAAAATAGAGGTCTATTCTTTAGAGATATTTAAAACTCTAATAACAGTTGCTCCAGATTTGACGGAAAAAGACCTTGAGGATTATATAGAATTAAGTATATCTCTTGGAACTAAATTACATAAAAGACTGCAAAAGTCAAAAGAAAACTAATATGGGCAGATTAATTTTTATTCTTGGGGATACAGGAACTGGTAAATCCAGTTCCATTTCTCCACCAGTTGAAGCTGAATGGTCAGTTGTAGAAAATTTAGACGCAGAAGCACACAAGGGATTAAACCCTGAAAGCACTTTTATTATAAATGTTCAATCAGGAAAAGATTTACCATTCAAAGGGAGTAAGAAGATGTACAACAAAGAGAATAAAAATTATGCAGAGACAAGGGATACGGATACAATAATAGCAATATTGAAGAAGATTGATGCAGATACTACAGGAAGAATAAAAGAAGTCATTATAGACGACTTTCAATATCAAATGTCATTTTTGATGTATGACCACCTTGAAGCGTCTAAACTTACTTGGGACAGTTACAAGATATTCTCTGTAAATTGGTATAAAATATTCAAAACAGTTCAGTCTATGACAAGGAATGTAAATGTTTTTATACTGTCGCATACTGATTTAAGAAAACTTCCAGGTGGAGAAGTTCAAAGGGGTATTAAAACAGTTGGACAAATGACTGAACAACAAATGGTACCTGAAGGAATGGCTTCAGTTGTTTTATACACACATGTAATGCCAGGGAAATCAAAGAAAGAAAAAATACCGAGGTCAGAGTATTACTTTGTAACTAACCAATGGAATAATTACCCTGCAAAATCCCCAAGTGGAATGTTTGAAGAAGTACTTATTCCAAATTCACTTTATCTTGTTTCAAAAACGATTTCATCATTTTATAATTAAACAGTCTTATGTTAAAGTTAACGGCAGTGGAATTTAACCACAAATTTATTGACAGGTTTTTAGAGTTATTGACAGAAGGGTATGTAGACAGTCCTAAGACTGCTGAAAAACATCCTTTAGCAGGACAGAGAACGGAAACAATTATGGATGTAATGAAAAGGGAGTTTAGGGAGTATTTAGAAAATCCTAATGATGTGGCACAAGTATCTACTTTAGACCAGCACATTAAATTATTGGTGGACAACAGAGGAGACATTTTAAGAATGAATGAAGATGGAACACAAAGTGAAGATAAGCCGCTGTACAAAAAGAAAACCAAAAGTTTAGACGTTAAAGGAACAGTAAAAGCAAATCCAAATGCAGTATTTATTGGTTCTTTATTCGCTAAACAAGAAACTCCTGTTCAAGAGGAGCCTGTTCAAGAGGAAATTGAGTTTGTTACAGAAGACCAAAAATTTTAAAAATTAACAACATTATGGCTATTACAAGAGAGAACATCAGAGAGGAAGCCCCTTTAATTACGGGTCCAGTTAAAGTTAGAATGGTAGCAGTAAGTCCTACCAAAGAAGAAGCGGCTAAGTTAGGTGTAAACTTAAACAACGAGCCCAATTATTTGATTGAAAGAGATGAGGAACTTATTTACAGACTTGATTTCTATTTAGAAGGAAAATTTGTAAAAGGAGAAGACGGGAAATTAAGTCAGAAAGACATTGTAATGAAAGGGGAAGAAGAGTTTACACAGATTTTCAGACTACCTATTTTCATCAGTGACAGGATTAGTGTATCTTCAGGGAAAGGTAAACTACCCCAAGACACTATTCAGTTCATAAATATTCATGGTCAGACAAGTTTTATTCCTGAAGGTGGTGAAGCTCCTACTTGGTTTGATACTACTGGAAAAAGACCTGCGTACAGACAAGAAGCTACGTTATACGAATTCTTGATTGTAGCATGTAAACAGAATACAAGCAAGGAAGCCCCATCTATTCTTATGGATACTACAATTCCAGAGATGATTGAAGGTAACTTGGACGAACTTAAAAGCATAGTAGAAGATTTTTCAGACAACATGTTTTATGTGCTTGTTGGAGTAAATGATGAAGGATGGCAAGAAGTTTATAAAACACCTGCATCTTCTCTTACAAGAATGAAAAATGTAATCAAAAAAGCCAATGACCCAGGGTATCCTTGGAATGCTGACTTTTCTGAAACTTTGTCCTACTATGTACCAACAACAGGAAGTTCTGAAACTGCAACTAAACCTGAACTTGATATAGATTATGTCTAATACACAACATTTTAGCCGTAAACTGGCTGATGAAGTGTGTGAAAACATAAACCATGAAAAAGCGTGGGTAAAATACTTTCCATCAGAGTTAGAAATTGGCTCTGATGGAAAGTTAACCCCAAGAAAAAAATACAGAAACCCTTTTAGGCAAGACAAGAATGCTGGATGCCATTTTGAAGTATCATACACCAGACCAGGATATGTTTTTATAGACTTTGTAAAAAAAGAATATTATGATATATTCCAGGTTGTTAGCCTATTATGCCACGTTAGTTTTTATGAAGCCGTTAATATTTTAGCGGAAGATGAGGAGCTATACACAGATGAGATTGTTATAACACCACCAGTGAAAAAAGATTACGACATTACAAGAATGTCTTCAAGTTGTTTTGAAGATTTTCCAGATAATGATTATTTTTATGCTGGTGGTGTTACTAAAAAAACACTAAAAGAGTTTGGAGTATCCCCTGCCAGATATGTCCAATACAAAAAGGAAGTTCAGGTTTGGAGACCTAAAAATCCTTTATACTTATATGAGTTTGACAGTATTTACTCTCAAACTTATAGACCAAAGGCAGAAAAAGATAAGAAATTCAGGAGTAATGTGCCTGCATCTAAGATTGTAAATCTAAATAGATTAGGTAAAGAGCCAAGAAAAGATTGTCTTATATTTACCAAAAGCTATAAAGATATTATGGTCTTACATGAATGTTCCTTTCCTGCCATAATGGGTGTAGGAGAAGGGACAAAACCAAACAAAGAACTTATGGAGTTTCTAAATTTAGAGTACCCTAAGTTCTTTGTTCTTTATGACAATGATAAAGCAGGAGTGCAAGGAGCAGAGAGACTTACACAAGAGTTTAAGTTTCTCTCTCCTATTTTTATGCCTGAAGGTACAAAAGACCCTTTTGAGTTCAGTTTAAAATATGGAATTAACGCCACAAAACAGTATCTTAATGAAAAGATTAGTTAACATCATAGACAAAGGTTGGCAAGAATTTTTAAGACCTTTACTACCCTTAATACCATTTGAATGCTTGGATGAAACTCATTATCCAGCAAAAGATATGGAATTTAACGCTTTTAACTACTGTCCTTTTAAGGAACTTCAAGTAGTTATCCTTGGGCAAGACCCTTATTTTACACCAAACACAGCTAACGGGCTTGCTTTTTCATCTTCAATGCCTAAAATACCACACTCTCTTTCTATAATATTCAATTCTATAAAAGAAAATTGTGGTGTAGTACCTGCAAGAAACCCCGATTTAAAAAGATGGGCAGCACAAGGAGTTCTGTTACTAAACACAGCTTTGACTGTAAAACCAAATGAGCCTGATAGTCACACAAAACAGTGGAGACCATTCACTGAAAAACTGATTATGGAACTTGGTAAAAAAGACCTAACATGGTTATTGTGGGGAAAACACGCAAAATCTTTTGCTCCACTAATTAAAAATGGAACAATACATGAAGACATACACCCTGCTGCAAGACAAGGAAAATTTAATGGTAACTTTCATCTTGTAAAAACAGTTACATGGATATAGGAGGGATTGTTTATGACAAAATACTTAGTAGAGAGATGGTTATTATTGGAAAAACAAACCAATACTATTTAATACATCATCTTATACGTATTAAAAATGTCAGATTTAGTGAAAAAGATATTAGAAGAAGATTAGAAAAAGACTTAATGTCACTTAAAGAGGCAGAAAAACTCGGAATAACTACTTACACTAAAGAATACATAAACGAGATTGCAGAAAAATTTGCACTGTATAAAACTTAAAATATGAGCATACAAAGTATTGAAAAAGATAGTGTTATCATTCAAAAGAATTCCGCCAAATTTAGTAAAAAACTAATGGAAGGTAGTGAAGGAATGATTTTAGACCTTTTGCAAATGACACAATATACAAAACCTATTGAAAGTACTGTAAGGGAATTAGCTACAAATGCAGCTGATAGTCAAACAGAAAAGCAAATGGCTTTGAGTATATTAAATGGAACAACGAAAGTGGAGGATTACTTTGTACAGAAAGAGGAAATGGAAAGTGATAAATATAAATACAGTAAGTGGAACCCTGATTACTATGACCCGAAATTTTTAAGTCCTAATAACAATGTGGATATTACTTATGAAGTAAATTCAGAGGAGAGTATAGGATATTGTGATAATCTTGTCATTGAAGACTATGGAGTTGGATTAGATGCACAAAGATTAATGATTACAGTAAGTTTAGGTCAAAGCACAAAAAGGCTAAACAAAAAACTTTTAGGAGCTTATGGATTTGGGGCTAAAGCGGCTTTATCTACAGACTGCGGGTATTATGACATTATCTCAAGACATAATGGTAAAGAGTTTAGACTTAGATGTTTTGAAAAAGACATAGAAGACTTTACACCTGTCAGAGATGCAAACTTTGAATTAAACCCAACAGTAACTATAGACGACATATCTATAAGATATACACCTACAACAAAACCTAATGGGGTTAAAATAGTTGTTCCTGCAAGAAGAGTTTCAAAAGAGAAATATATAAGAGCCATAGAAGAACAACTTCTTTACTTTAATAATCTAAATTTTAAAACTTTAGAGAATGGAGTAGAACACCCAAGGGATATTAAAGCAAAAATATACTACGAAAGTGAGAGAATAATAGTATCTGACCAGTATATTTATGACAAGCCCCATATTTTAATAACTTCAAACCCTAAAGAAAAAGGTTTGAACATGGTTTGTTATGGCTTTTTGGACTTTGATGAGCTTGAAAGACCTGAAATTCATGCCTCTGTTGGTCTAAAGTGTCCTGTATATTCAGAGATATTAGACTCAGAGACAGGAGAAAAAATAATAAATAAAGGAGTTTCAGTAGTCCCAAGTAGAGAAGCAGTAAGACAAGGAGATTATACAACAAGAGCATTTATTTCTGAAACATTTAACAAGTTTGTAGTACAAGAAGCTAAGGAATACATAGAAGATTATATTTCTAAAACTACTGACTATTTGGAGTGGCTAAAAATAATGTCGGATTTAATCTACAACAAAAGGAACCGTGGAGAAGAAGGGCAGTATAAAGTTTTATCTGCTTTTTATAAGTTAGTAGATTTTGAAACTCTTTCGCCAATACACAAACAAACAGGTCTTCAATTTAAAAGAAATTTGGAAGATTTATTTGAAGGGGCTACTATAGTACAAGTTTCAGTAAAATCTAAACAAAGTCAATATTCTACTAAGTTTTCAACTTATGTATATAAGATAGATTTAGATAGAAAACCTATAGACCACATAAAAGAGCTAAATCTAAACTTTCCACTGTACTACAAAGAAGGACAGCATGACCCTAAGAAAGATAAGTTTGTTTTATCTACAAAAAACATTTCTTCTTTTTATACCATAACTTTAAAGGAAGGATTTAAAGAGAGTAGGGAACTTAAAGAGATATTAAAGTCCCCAATGTGTTTAAATTATGCAGATATTGAAGTTACAAAAGATTTTGAAATAGTTCTTCAAGAGCAAGAAGAAGATACAGTAAAAGAAGAAAAAGCAAAAACTCTTACACCAGACCAAAGAAGAAAAGAGCTTAATTTAAGTTTAATAACCTCTTTCAAACCAAATAAAAATTATGTCTATTGGAAAGATAATTCTGATATGTCTTGGGGGGATGACACAAAAATAGAAGTAAAAGAAGCAGAGTTAAAAAACATGCAAGGCGATGTATATTATATGTTTGCCGATGAAGTGGAGCTTATGGATTTAGTTTTCATATTCTCAAAAGAGAGAGTAACGGATATAAATAACGGGAAACACAAGTTAATGTATAATGATGAGAAAAAGTTTATCAAAGTAAGCAGAGAAACAGTAAAATCAATTCCAAACGCTGTTCATGTAAGCCAATTTTTTAACCAAATAAACGATGGGGAATTTACTATGGATTCCGATATGATAAAATGGAATACTGCAAGAATTATCAACGATAATTTGGATAAACTACTATTTCTTTGTAACTTTGGGAGTATTTCAGAGGAATTACATACTTCATATAGAAGAATGAAATCTTATTGTGACTTGCATTACTGGGAAAACAGTACTTCTTTAATTTCAAAAAGAGAGAAATATCTGAAAAATCTTGTTGAAGCTTTGGACAAACTATTGGAAATACAAGAACTTGGTGAAATTTTTGAGGGTGAAGAGTTGGAGAAAAAAGTAACAGAAAAATTTGAAAATGAATTTGGAATAACAAGTGCAAAAGTAGTGGATTATGAAGTGTTGAAAGAGTTAAGGTCTTTAATAGACTTTTCAGCTGATTTAAGGGGCATGTTAAACAATCATGTTAAACTTATCAGCAAGGGTAATATTTTAGACCCCTCAGAGATAAGAGATATAAAAGAATACATTAAACACATAAAAAACATTGAGTTATGATTAGCTATTCAGTAGTTGTTCAAGAAGAAGAAAAGAAAATTGTGGGTGCTTATGGTATTAGTGACCAAAAAACTTTTAATGTAACGTTTACACAAGAGTTGTATGACACCTTGGAAAACTTAAACATGAGGTTAAATGGTGTCACTACCATGACAGATGCACAAGAAATTATGATTGCTGTTAATGACGCTTTATCTGCACAACCTGTCAGAAACTTCTCTGACTTAACCTATGGTTTTGTTGTTAAAAGTAATTTAACAGGTAAACATCACTTAGCCATTAATGGAGTAATTATTACTCAGGCAGTACTTCCTAAAGCTTTTGTTTTAGATTTAGAGTACGCCCATTCAAAAGGATTAAACCTCTTGCCTATGGTAAAGTTCATGCTTTTAGCCATTAAAAGAGCTCTAAGATTTGGGAATACAGATATAAGTAAATGGTTGTCAATGCAATACAACTATTTAAACAAAGAATTTGTAGACCCAATTGCGTACAAATCTTTTATTGAGAAAGGGTTCTCAGAAAAAATCGCAGCACAAAAAGCAACTGTAAGACAAACCCCTTTCACAAGTGAAGGTTTAGTGCTTATGAAAAAAGTTGTAAGTCCTATTGATGACAGGTATAAATTTGTCTATGAAAATGGAGAAGTTAAAGCTGTTTTAAGAGATGGAATTACACCGAGTGTAAATGAGTTTACAGGAGAATTATCTTTTGAAGATACAAGATATGCAGAGGAGCTACATTTTGAGCCTGTTATTATGCGAAAAAATGGTGACCCGTTTTATTCAGGAAGTACTTTAGGACACATAGTTAAAGTAGGAAAGGTAACAAAATTAGAAAGATGGGACCAAGTAAACATTGACCCTTATGCTTCTTGTGTGCCAGGACTCCATGTTGGAAATCAGGACTACATTAAATCGTTTGAGAATGATAGTTCTGTAACTTTAAACGTAATTGTAAGTCCTTTAGACATAGGAACAGTGGCTATAAATCAGTCTGAAGATGTAATGCGTGTTCGTCAGTATTTCCCTACGTCTATTAAAGGAAGAGAAGAAACAAACAAACATTTTTATCACCCCTCTGTTTATGCAAAACAAACAGAAGCAGATTGGGTAGATACCTTAGAGGAAATTATAAACTCCATTCAAGAGAACCACAAAGAATATTCAAGTTCACTGAATACAAAAGTTGATGTTTTAGCTTTAATGATATAGGAGTGCGGATTTTTTTTTCATTTTTTATTGTGTACAGCAGTGTCAAGAAATTGGCACTGCTTTTTTTAAACTAAAAACAAAACTATCATGGGGATTTCTAAAAAAGTATTTACCTTTGTAGTAAAAGGGACTAAAGAAGAAATTGTAGTATCTGGATTTGACACTGTACAAAGTGCAAAAATACATCTTGTACACACTAATAAAAACATTATTTGGAAAGGCTTTGAGATTTTTAAGGTAGTTGATGGAAAAGAGATGGAGATAAAACTTTTCAAAGCTGCCCTTGTAGAAGAGAAAAAAAAACTGATTAAACGAGTAATGTAGAAGTGTGGGGGGAGTTTATTTATGGGCTTCCCCCTTTTTTAACCTAAAATCTAAAGTTTATGATGACAATTTTATTTGAGCCATACTCTAACATGAAAGGTTGTCTTGATAGACTGTTTAAAGTAAGTAAACAAAACAAAGTTCGTATAGAGATACTTAGAATGTCGGATATAAGTGCAGTAATACACATAAGAGGTTCTGAAGAAGGTATAAAAACAATGAACATTGAGTTTGCTTCACTAAATAGAAGACCTTTACATAATGTCTAAACACATCTTTCCACGTAATAAAGAGCAGAAATTAAAGGTTAGTGCGTGTTTATTATGTAAAATAAACATGTTTTTCAAGAGTAAAAAAGCTGTACTATGCAAAAAGTGCTACAGCAAACTATTGCATGATAAAGAACAGGGATAAAGGACATAATTTTGAGAGGAAACTTGTAACTTTACTAAAAGACAAGTTTCCTAAAGCAGTTTCTTCAAGACAAGAAAGTAGAGCAATGGATGCTTTAGGTATAGATATTGTAAATACAGAAGACTTCGGAATACAGTGCAAATCAGAGTGTAAAAAAACTGTAAAATACATTGAACTTCTTGAAAGAGTAAAGAAAACAAAAAAACACCCTATTGTAGCACACCAATACACTGAAAAAAAGGGAAACAGATTTTATACTAAAGGGGAATATGTGATAATGGAGCTTTCTACGTTTATAGACCTTTTAAACAACAAGACATGATTACTGATATTTTTGGAACAGAAATAGTGCCTGGCAGTATGCTTCAAGTATTTAGAAATTATGGTGCTATATTTGTAGTAACACATAAAACACCAAGTTCTGTAGTTGGTTACTATTTTAACGAACATGAGTTAATTTTTAAACCTTATAAATCTTACAGTAGGGTAACTTCAGGAGTTGTAAGTGGAGTAATAATAGATAAAACACTACCTCAAGAAATACTAAAGAAAAAAGAAGAGTTCCTAATTAAATTAGGGGAAGAAAACACAATAAAAAAAGAGCTGAGTAAACTTGAAAAGAAGTTAAATAAAAAGGGCGGAAAGGTGGTTTTAGAAGGGATAAAATATAGATACTTGGGTATAACATTCAGAAAAAATCTTGACAAAGAGATAACAGTCTTATTAAGAACTGAAGGTAATAGACCTGATAAAGAAATCACTGTTGAAAAATTTAAACAGCTTGTAAATGAAGCCTAATTATTTTGAAGTAGACGCTATAAGCAGAAGTGCGTTAGTTGAATTGTTGACAAGCCCAAGAAAGGCTAAAGAAGCACTATATGAAAAAATGCCTCCAAAGCATTTTGAAATTGGAACATTTGTAGATTTGCTATTAACGGATTATAAACAATTTGAAGACACTTACTATGTTGGACAATACACAAAACCAACAGAGAAGATGGGGGATTTTGCATATAATGTGTTATTAGCAGCAAGAAGAGATGGGAATACTTTGACAAGAGCCCATATATTAGAGGCAAGAGAATTAGTAGGATATGACAAAAGAATGACAGAAGACGGGATTGTAGAGAAATTTAAAAAAGACGCTTTACTTTGGGTAGAAGAGCAGTTGACTTATGGAGATAAAATAATTATTGACCAAAATACAGAGCAGCAAGGATTACAAATTGCTCAAAGTCTTGAAAGTTGTCCTGAAATTAAAGCTATACTTTCAGACCCAAATATAGTTTTTCAGCTTGAATTATACTGGGAAATGTCAGGAGAGCCTTGTAAAGCTAAACTTGATTGGGCTATTATAGACCACGAAAAAAAAACAATAACTCCAGGAGATTTAAAAACAACAGGGGATAGCACAGCAAATTTTAGACATTCTGCATTAAGGTATAGATACGATATTCAAGCTGCATGGTATGTTTTAGGATTACAGTATTGTTATCCTGGATATACCATATACCCGTTTAAATTTTTAGTTGAAAGCTCTGACTTAAAAAAGATAGGCTCACCGTTGATTTATGTTTGCACAGATGAAGATTTGGCTATAGGTAAATATGGGGCTAATAGAAACCCAAGGACAGAAATGTATACAGAGGGAACACCAATAAAAGGATATACACAACTATTAGGGGAGTTAATTTGGCACAGAAACAATAATCTTTGGGATTATTCTTTTGAAGAATATATGAACAAAAAATCAGTTCCATTGAATATTTGGCGATGAAAATAATAGAATTTTCCAAAAGATACACTGTATCTTATCTTATACTAAACCCGTTTTACAATTCTTTCTTACCAGAAGGTATTAAAATATCCGAAATGGGTATTATTAATACCTTCTTATTTTACGGTGATAAAGAAATAGATAGAAATGAGAACTCTTGTTTTCTGCTCTTTGAAGAAAGTATCTTCAGCGAGTATCTACTTTATTTCATCACCTCTGAATACTTTATAAAACTACATGATTTAGGAGATTACATAATTGTTGAATTACGTTTACCTTATCCTAACATGAAAGATATAATTTTAAAAGGTGAATACTCAGAATTGTTAAACTATGGATACCATGAAAAGGTAAATAAAAACTCTATGGGGTATAAGATAGTTACAAAGGATGCTATGTTAAGATTATCGTGGCAGAGATTAGAAGAGGACTTAGAGTGTACTATTTTGGAAAGTAGTGAGGTATACCCAAAACCATTAAAAAAAGACGAAACTTATTTAACAAGTATAAAACAGATAGAATGGACTTAATCAAATTGTCAATCATCTTTAATGATGGAAATGTAGTCAACAATGTTTCATTTTCTGAAGATGAAGCGAAAGAATGGGTAGAAGAATATCTACTACCGTTTTTAGATAGAAGTCAAGAGACAGTAGTTACAGGAGCTTTGAACATTGGAGAATATCCTATTAGGATTGTGTTTAAGGATATTGTATTTTTAGCAGTTAAAATGAAACAGAGAGTTCCTGTAGATAGCTTTGATGTTTATCAAAATTTAGCGAGTTTAACAGCAGTTTATAACAAAGAAACTTCATTGGAGTATTTGACTACAGCTTTAGCATCAGAAGCAGGTGAATTTGCAGGAAAAGTTGCCAAATATTTTAGAGGAGATAAGCCTACACTTGATAGAGAAGCTTGTTTATCGGAGTTAGGAGATGTTTTATGGACACTGTCTGAACTTGCAGGACACTTTTCTGTTAATCTATCTTATATTGCTGAAACCAATATTAAAAAACTGGAACAAAGACAAATAAACAACACAATTAAAGGTGATGGAGACAGTAGATAGTACTTTAAATTATGAAGAACGGGTTGAAAAATACAAGCCTATACAAAATGAAATATCTAATTCAGATAGTTTTGATAATACTTTATTTGAAACTTTTGGAGAAGAGTTAGAGTTGGTAAGAAACTCAAAGTTTAGTAAGGTTTGGACACTTGTTGGAGAAACTGATTCTTTTATAATTTCTGGGTATCATTTTGTGAATAGAATAGGGTATTTTATAACTGAAGTTCCTTTTACAGAAGGTGAAAATATAACAGTGGAGCTATAACAGCGTAAATCAATATCGGCATCTCTGCAACAGCTTAATGTAACATGAGTTACAAGTGTAAGACAATATCGGTGGCAGTTAACTCTATTGTTTAGGGTCTGGTAGAAATATCAGACCCTTTTTCTTTTAAACATTTTAAACAACAAATTATGTCAGTTGAATTACACGAAATCAAACCTCATTTTGCATCAGAGGAACTACTTAAACTTTTAGAAAAGCATGATATAAGAAAAGGCTTTTCAGAACACTGGAGACTTGTAGCTTGGATTGAAGCTAACTTTTATTTTTTAGTTACTGTAGATTATTCTCCTGTAGAAGAGGGTTTTGGTTGGGCTATACATGCTGAAAAGGGTATCAAAACAAGTAACGCAGAAGTTGCCTGGTTTTCTGGAATTGACACTGAAGAGGATACCTGGACTACAAGCGAAGAAGCTTTAGATAAAGGGCTTATTTACTTTTTTGAAAATTTATTAAACTCTTAAAATAAACAAAAGAAGATGGAAAAATTAATTTTATCAAGTGCGCCAGAAAATAAATTGGCAGCTATTGCTTATGAAGGTCAGCCAAAGGAAAACTATCAGTATCTTGAAGGTTTTGAAGACCTTGTTTCTGAAATACCAAACCCTAAATTTATTGAGGATGGTCTTGAAGGCGGTTTTAATACCATTAAAGAAATCATGTTAGAAGTTGTAGAAAGAGCTAAAAATACTACTCTTCCTAAAGTTGAAAAGAATAAGTTTGAAAGGACTGTTATTGGTGTAGAAGAAGCTGAAGGTGAAGGTCAAGAAGTTGTGTTAGCTCACTGGGGTAAACATTTTTTTAGTCCTGTTCATGGACACTCTGAGGGTTTGCTTTACGAATATTTAATTGAAGGTAAGCTTCTTATAAATGAATATTTCATAAGTAACCTCGAACAAAAAATTGTAAGACCACATAGAAGCTATATACAATTCCCTGGAGAAATTGTAACTACTTATACTCCTTATGGTACACACCAAATGTACAAAAGAGAAAGTTTTATACATAACTTTATAGCCCTTGAGCCTTCAGTTTCTCTGCACTATGTCCCAGAACATACAAGAGATGGAAGAGATAATGGTTTTGCAGTTGAGCATTTTGAAATAGATGAGAATGAACTTACTCATATAAACACACAGCAAGCGTTGTATTCTCAGGTTGGGGATGTTATATTGGTTAGAAGTAACAATGTACCTGAATATGGTGACCATTATATACACATAGTAGGCCCACCAGTATTAAAACCTCACGGACTAAGACCACAAGATGTATCTATTCTTGCTGGTTCACAAGCATCTTCTATCTTAGACAAATTCAAACCTACAAATGGAGTAATTTTACTTAAATTATCGGAGCAAGAAACTATCAAATTTAAAAACTTTCACAAAATTGGATTATGAAAAACAATAATCAAGCTGAGAAAATCATTAGCATTTATGAAGAGTACAGAATGGAGCCACACCCTACTCAAGACAGATTTGAAGAACAGGGAAAACAAGTATTTGCAGAGAAAATAAACAGTTTTATGGAAAAGAAAGAGCCTATACAATTTGCAATGTTAGGTTACCCTTTCAAAAGCACAAACACTGCAACTAAAGTGCTTGGAACCTTGCCTGACAAGGGGGAAGAACTATCTATTCAGAGGTTGGAGGACTTTACTTTAAAAATTCAACAAGTATATTCACCAGGGGCTATAATTAATGTAGCCTCTGATGGTTTTGTATTTAATGACTTACTTGAAGTAGAAGAACAAACAGTATTTCAGTACAAAGAAATTTGTCTTGACATGTCTTCAGGTAGTTTTAATATCTGTGACATAACTGACTTTTTTCCAAACATTACTAAAGGAAGAATACAGCTTATGAATGAATTTGCCTTAACAGAAACAGAGTTAGAGCGTAAAATTCTTTATGACATAAACACAAACTGGTTATACAGAGGTATGATTAGGTTTATGGAAGAGGAACTTTACATGAAAACATTTGCATCAAAAAGTCAAAAGCATAAAGCTGCAAAACAACTAACTCGTCAAATGATGATGAGAAATGAGGCTTGGAGCAGATTTGTAAGTTCTCAATTCTCTGACAATATTAGGCTATCTATGCACCAAAGTATCAATAACGGAGCCAAATTTTCTTTTGACCTTATTGAAGGTGCTCAACATTCTCCTTGGCATAGTGTTGTAGTAATAGATGGAGATAAAATCTTCACTATGCACAAAAAAGACGCTATTGAACAAGGGTATATTTTACAACAAAACTACTTTACAAAACCATGAAAAAAATAGGAACATTTACAGTAAGCTATAACAGAAACACAAACACACTGTACAGTGTATTTAACCCTACAATTGAAGAAGCGAATAAAGACTCTGTAATGATTGAAGAAAATTGTGAGGAATGTACTGAGAAAATCATAAAGGAAAAGTTAGAAGAAACTACAGCAGCATGGTTTACTAAAGTAGGAAACCTTGAAGAAAGTGATATTGCTGAATTTCCAACCACAAGTAAATTGATAGATGAGAAGTATTTTAAAGATGGTAGGCTTAAATTCCGAAAATATGAAATCTATAAGGATTTTGAGTGAAAAATAGAAATATTTTAACTAAACCTTAGCACTTTTACAAACTAAATTTCTAACTTTACAGGGTAATAGGAATACGCCTATTACCCTTTAAAAATTTTTTATGAAACCTGAAACCGAGATTAAATTTCTAAAAGAAAAAATTAAAGTTTTAAGTGCTGAAAAAAGACTTTTAGAAATAAATTTAAAGGCTTATAAAGAAGCTTACAACGAAATAGCAGGGTATTATGATAGTATTGATGAAGAACAGCAAGAAATACTCTCTAAAAAGCTAAACAAAATATTTAAACCACTAAACAAATGATAACTAAAATTGCATCCGTTATGGTAACATTTCTACTTCTTGCTATCGTTATTATAGTATTTCTTAGATTTATTTGGGGTCTATTTTTAAGCATTATTGATGACGAAGACTAACAACATTAAAAAACTACAACATGAGAAAAACACAGTCAGTATTATTAGGTTTAAGAGAAAAACTTGAAAAGACTTTTCAAGGAATGTTAGACGATTACTTGTCTAAATTTAAAAATAAGCAGGGAATATTCCAGGGGTGGAACAAAACGTATACTCCTATGGAAGGTTTTGCAGATGACCCTACTAAAAGAAGTTTTCAGAGAGTATCTGGTACAGTATCAGAGCAGTTAGAATGGTTTAAAGAAAATACTGAGGATTATTTCAAAACTGTTTTGTCTATTGAAAAAACAAACAGCACTGGAATAAAAGCAGAGTTATTTGTGGAAGGTGTTTCTTGGGGAGAATACACTGTATTAGAATTGCTTAGGCTAAAAACTATTTTAGACGGAAAGTTAAAAGCGATAATTGGAGAACTTCCTATTAGAGATGAAAAGGTTATTTGGACTAAAACTACTAAAGATTACTACGGAGATAGGAATGTCTGGGAAACTCCTATTGTAAGTGGGTTTACTAAAACTACACTTAAAAGAACAGAAATTGTACATGACCCCCACATTAAAGATGCCCCAAACAGACCTCCTGTATCTGTACAGATTGAGTTACAAGTAAACACTGGAGAATTTGAAGAGCAAAGGTTTAGTGGTGAAATTACAATGTTAGAAAGAGCTAAAATTATTGCAAGGTATGACAAAGTTTATACAGGAATTATTGAAGCTCTGGAAACTGCAAATAGTGTAGAAACTGTTGAAAGTGACCTTGGTACTAAATTTATTAATTATCTTTTTAAATAAAAAATGCTCATAGCGTTAGTATCAGCTTTTAAAATTCGGTGGTAATTAACTTTACATTCAGAGTTGAGAGCAAAGTATTAACCTAAGTATTATGCTGAAAGCCAAGATGAAAACTATATCTTATCGGGGGTTCGAGTCCCCTCCTGTCTTCTAATTAAACTTCAAACACAGACAGGTAGCTAAGTGGTAAAGCGAGATAATTAAGTATAAAACATCTTGAACGTGATTAGGCACAAAAGTTAGCTGCTCATTAGGATATATTTGGGCGGCTAACTACTTCAAGGAATATGCCAAAGGCGAGCAGTATTTCCACCGAGATATGGTATTTGGGTTCGAGTCCCTTTTCCTTGACAATTTTTAATTTCTAAACACATAAAAATGATAACAGCAGAAATTGCAGCTGATAGCATAAGTCCAAAAGGGGACAGAGTAATTACATTATTAGTTACTTTCCCAAGGATAATACTTGCTGAAGTTAATACACACAGAGCATTAAGCAAAAACACAAGTAGTTCAAGGGCTATACCCTTTAATAAGATGGTGAAAGCTGTACAGAATAACCCGTTTATTCCTATTGCCTGGCAAAAAGACCATAAAGGTATGCAGGGGATTAAATACTTCGAGAATGAAAAAGAAATAAAAGCAAAAGTTAATTGTTGGTTATCTGCAAGAAATAACGCTATAAAATTAGCAAAATTTTTAAACTCTGATTTAGTTGTACATGAAATTAGCGGGGAAGAGTTTATTTCGTATAACCAATTAGATGAAGATTCTATAGAAAGTCTAAGAGCAAAAGAAAGGTTAAAAGATACAAAGGTAACTAAACAAATTTGCAATAGACTTCTTGAACCATTTATGTGGACTACAATGTTAATTACAGGTAGTAAAGAAGGTTGGGATAATTTCTTTAAGTTGAGAAACCCAGAGTATCATTTAGAAAATGTACCAACAGTAGGTGAGGGTTTATCTTTAAGTGATGAAACTATTACTTTAGTAGGGAAATCTAAAAGGCAACTTATTGAGGAAATTAACAGCATAGATAATGATAATTATGCAGCCTTTAAAACCAAAGTTAGAGAGTATGATAGTTTAGATTGGCTAAAAATGAATAAAAGTCAAGCAGAAATTCATATCTCTACTCTGGCAGAATGTATTTATGATGCTATGAATGAAAGTACACCCCAAAAATTGGCTGAAGGAGAGTGGCACCTGCCTTTTGGAAATAACCTTGAACCCGAAAAACTTATTCCTTTAGCAAGTTCAATTTTAACAAAACACAAAAGAGAAAGGTCTATACCTTTAGATGAGCTTCAAGAAACTATAGATATGTTAGCTGTAAAAATAGTAACTTCTATGGCTGCAAGAACTTCCTATACAATAGTAGGGGAAGAAAAAAAAGTTTCGTATGAAGACCATATAAAGTTACATGATAATCTTGTTAAACAAAATCCTCCACATTCTTCTCCCGCTGAACATGCAAGCAGAGCAATGACAAGCAGAGAATACTACAGTTTTGCAAAGACTTATGTCACTAACAATCTAACAGAGGGGATAAAAGAAGATGTTAAAAAAGGAAAAACAACAGTAAAAGAAAAAGGAGATTTTTATGAAGTTACAGAGTTTGGATGGTGTAGGAATATTCGTGGATTTATACAGTACAGACATATTTTAGAAACAGAGTAAACTCAAAATTATGCCTAAACATTATTTTACTTTTGGTAATGGTCAATATACTATTACAGGGCTGCACATGAAGCATTTTTATGTAACAGTTGAAGCAGATGATGCTATGACTGCAAGAGAAATATTTTGCTCTGAATTTGCAGAGCCTGTTATGGGTGAAAGGTTTTTATGGGCTAATCAATATACTGAAGAAACCTTTGAACCACATTATTACCCCTCTGGGGAGTTTAAAACACTCTTTCAAACAAAGAAGGAAACAAAAAAGTATGTCTTCAGAATTAAACAACGTGTAGTAAAACCCTATATAGGTACAATAGTAGTTAAAGGAGAAGATGAAGAAGACGCTAAAAAAAGACTGAAAAAGATGTCACAACAAAAAATAGAAAAAGAAGGTTTTGAATGGGAAGAAGATGAGCATGAATCTGAAGTTCCATTGGAAACGGATATTATAGAACTCCTTGGAGAAGAAGATGTGGCTGGGTAGCTCCCAGATGAACTACGGAGATGCAGGGGTAGCCGTAGAAAGATTGATAAAATTGCCCGCACATGGTCAAATGATGGAATTGGTAAACATCGCTTTAAATCAAGATGGTCTAAAATAAGGATTCAAAGCTAAAGCAGAATATAGACAATAACTT
>CALMTA010000211.1 GCA_937872505.1 uncultured Neisseriaceae bacterium
TACTGATGCAAAAGCCATTGCGATTATTAATAAAATTTTAGCACAAAAATTAAATTTAAAAATAATTTTTGATGCTGATGCTTTGAATATTTTATCTTCAAATGGGGAACTTTTGCAAAAATTTTCTCTATTATCTAATAAAGTTATTACACCACATCCAAAAGAAGCAGCACGTTTATTAGGTACTACTACAAAAGAAATTCAACATAATAGATTTTTAGCAGTAACTCAATTATATAATAAACTTAATGCTATAACTTTGTTAAAAGGCGCAGGTTCACTAATTAAAAATAAAGATGCTATTTATATTAATCGTTCAGGCAATGTATCTTTATCCGCTGCAGGGGAAGGAGATACTTTATGTGGGATTATAGCGGCATTTGCTTGTAGTTTAGATTTAATAGACGCCCTTAAATTTGCTGTATATATTCATGGGTTAGCTGCCGATAATTTAAGCCAAGTGCTGCATGGATATAATGGTATTTTAGCTTCGGAAATTGCTTATGAAGCTAGAAAATTATTAAATAATATTATTTATCTTTAAACCATTTTATTTATTTCCCTATTATAAAAACCACTTCTTGTTTATGAATATTAGGTAGAGTTTTTAAATTTTGCCAATCTTTTATTTCTTTACTGATAATATTTTCGTTTTTACTCATTAAATTAATTGCAATACTTAAAATAATATTCGATGATAGAGTTTTTATTAGGATATCTAATAATTGTTGATTACGAAATGGGGCTTCAATTATAATTTGGCTTTGATTATATTTTATAATAAGCTCTTGCAAGTGTTTTATTTTGGCAATTCTGGCAATTTGTTCTATTGGTAAATACCCATTAAAAGCAAATGATTGCCCGTTAACTCCGCTAGCCATTAATGCTAATAAAATAGAACTAGGACCTACTAATGGAATGACAGTAATACCATTTTTATGACATAAGTTAACTATTTGACTACCAGGATCAGCAATAGCAGGAACCCCACAATCAGAAATAAGGCCGACATCATTTTCATTTAGTAAAGGTTTTATTAGTTCATTTAAGTTTTGATTATGCTTATTTAATTCTTGAATATTGAGGTCTTGTAAAGATGAATTTAATTTTAGCTGCTTTATATGTTGGCGGGCAGTTTTTGCTGTTTCTACAATAAAATGTTGCAAATGTTTAATTTCTAATAATTGTTCGGGTAACAAAACAGCGTTATCCGTATCAGGTGAAATAGCAGTTGGTATTAAGTATAGTTTTGTCATTTACTTTGTTATATAAAAAATTAATAATGGTTATTATAGCA